>JAFOIR010000260.1 GCA_017420625.1 Bacillota bacterium | reverse complement strand
GCGAAGTTGGCCGGGCGAAGGGTCGCACCCAGGTATTGAATAAGCGCAACCGGGATATAGGTGATCGCCATTGTCAGAACTGCTTCGTCGCTGGAGAACAGACCAAACAGCCATTCCGGCTTGAAATAGGTGATGATACCAAAAAGTACAGCCGGAATCGCAACGATCCAGAGAGCCGTATAAACGATCTTCGGAACCCTTTTCAGTTTACCTGCACCAAGTGCCTGTGCCACCATAGCACCGCCGGCAGAGGAAATCGCCTGCGAAACGATACCGATCATCTGTTCCAGTTTTCTTGCGACACCGGTGACCGCTACCGCCACGGTTCCGTAGGTGTTGATATAGGAATTGACGAACAGCATGGAGAATGTAACCGCAGCTGACTGAATGACCATAGGAATTCCGAGAGAAACCAGCGGTCCGATTACTTCTTTCGAGATCCGGAAGTGCTTCGGTTTAAAGTCAAAGTGGATCTGCTCCCTGTTTTTATACAGCAGAGTCAGTGCAAAGATGAAACTCACTGCCTGCCCGATCACTGTTGCCAGTGCCGCTCCGCGAGGTCCCATGCCCAACGGTCCTACGAACAGGACATCCAGGATCAGGTTGATGACGGAAGCAATCGCAATGAACAGAAATGGATGTTTGGAATCGCCCATACCACGCATGATAGCAGAGACCAGGTTGTAGCCATATATGAACACGATTCCATAAACACAGACCACGATATACTGCCTGGTATATTCCCAGATATCCTCCGGTGTATTAAGCCAGGTCATGATGCCTTTGTAGGAAAGGAGAAAGATGATCGTAATGATCACAGCAAGGCTCATGAGCAGTGTAAACAGCGTTCCCACCATCATGCCTACTTTATCCCGCCGCTCCTCACCGACATAGCGGGAGATCAGAATCTGGCCGGCGTTGGAAATGCCCATTGCAACAAAAGTGATCAGCATCAGCACTTCACCGCCTATAGCAACAGCTGACAGTCCCTGCGTTCCTATGAACTTGCCGACGACGATCATATCGACCATGTTGTAGACCATCTGCAGAAGGCCGGATAAGAAGAGCGGAGTTGCAAACTTAAACAGCACTTTCGGAACACTGCCGACCGTCAGATCCCGAATGATTCCATTTTTTGAAGACAAAACATTTTCCTCTTTTCTATAGTATCTCCTAAAATAATACAACGGCTCGCCTGAACTTGCAAGCGAGCCGCTCAAAAAGAATGGTTTAACTTTGATTATCCAACAAACTGGAATACCGTAAAGGCAGTATAGATCACCAGGAGTGTAATACCCTGCCAGCGCTTGACTTCACCGTTGATCATAGAGGGCAGACACAGCAAAATGCTGACGACCCATAGAACCGGCATATCCACTACCAGGGAAGCGTTGTGTCCCATCAGCAGCTTTTCAGCAGGCACTGTAAAAGGATTGATCGTAATGGCCATACCGGAAACCAGGACAATGTTGAACAGGTTGGCACCGATGACATTTCCCAGAGAAAGCGCTCCATGGCCTTTGACGAGGGAAGTGATCGCCGTTACCAGTTCCGGCAAGGAAGTACCGAGGGCTACCATCGTCAGGCCAATGACGCTGTCCGGAACACCTAATGCCTGAGCTATCAGGGTACCGTTATCGACCAGGAGTCTTGCACCCACCGCGATGACGGCTGCACCGACGACCAGAAGCAGAAGCTCCTGCCAGAATGGCCGTTCTTTGATCTCTTCTTCTTCCCCTTCCTCTTCCGAATCTTCCGGATGCTTCTTCATGTGAATGGTACTATAGACCATGTAGATCACAAAAATCCCCAGGAAAAGGATGCCTTCCCATCTGGTAAATGAACCGCTGACATAGGCAATGATCGTATAGATCAGTGCTGCTGCACCGAAAAAGATAGAAGGAATCAGAAAACTCTTCCAGTTGACTTTGCCCGGCTTGACTGCCATGGTGATTGCTGCGATCAGACTGGCATTACAGATAATCGAACCAATGGCATTTCCGTATGAAATTCCGGAGTTTCCTTCCAGTGCCGCCTGTGAAGACACCATGACCTCCGGAAGCGTCGTTCCGATCGAAACAACGGTAGCTCCGATCAAAAGCTCCGGCAGATGAAACCGGTGGGCGATACCTACCGCTCCGTCAACGAACCAGTCGCCTCCTTTGATCAGTGCGACAAATCCAACTAAGAAAAGAAGTACAGGTACTAACATATCCATTATCCTCCGGAACTATCATTTCTCAAACCATATATTTATATCACAGAAGTGACATACCGGGTCAAAAAACGATTATTTGGCGCTATTTTTTGCTCATTCGGTCGATTTCGTCCATCTCAAAGCCCTGCAACGATCGACAGGATCCTTCCGGCAGCTGTCAGCCACACTTCCTTATAGGTGGAACTGGTGCCAGCCGGCCAGTAAGGAATATCTTCATCTTCCCGTGTCTCGATTCCCACCGGGACTTCTCCAGTCGTCTCACCGAGAAAGTTCGCATCCTGCGCTGTATAGCGATGTCCTACCCCGTAGATCAGGGACTGTGCGAACGGGTTTTTTCCCATTGTCCAGCTCAGCTGATCCATCGCGATATAGGTAAGTTCCGGGTCCTTGAACCAATTCCCGAGAAGCGCTGCTGCTCTTCCCATTCCCAGATGGATCGCGCTGTTGCCGCGGAAGGAAAACCAGACCGGAAACTGTCGAAGATAATAACCATCTCCCAAATCGATTCCGGCATGAAGCTGATTCTGGTAATGCTCCTTCTCCTTTTCATATTCGCAAAGAAGATGCAGGATCTTAAAGGTCTTCTCATCCTGGGTCTCTGAGATATGATGAAGTCCTGCCGGCAGCATGCCATAAGGTGAAGCATAAAGCCTCAAAGCTTTCAGATAATCTGCATACAGCCTCATCCCTTCTTCCCAGGAAGCCCTTTTCGGATGCTCCGGCATCGCTTCACAAGCTTTCATCAGAGCTTCAACAAACAAATGATCCCGTCCCTGATGATTGAAATGAACGATCGTCTGATGACTTTCATCACGATAGAAGAAACCTGTGAGCGGTGGCTTCACCGCGCCTCTTCCTGTTTCCTGACAGGAAAGAAGCTTTTCCGCCCAGAAAGAGGCTTCCTGCTGATAGAAAGTCTTTTCTCTTTCAGTCATCTGCTGATCAGCCAGAAGGATATCCGAGCAGGCCATGAGTGCTGCCGCATAGTAAAGAGAAAGTGAGCTGTTCAGTGTATGTTCCCACAGGATCGGATATTCGATCCCATATTCTTCGAATCGGGCCTTTCCAAATTCATAATCTTCTTTGGCTGCTTCCAGACATTTGCAGGTAAGCGTAGGATCAAATTCCTTAAGGGCTGCAGATGCCTGTGCTTCGATCGAAGCTTCAAAGAGATTCTGAAAGGCTTGTGCATGCGTTCTGACTTCGATATCATCCGAATCGCCGATCCAGCCTTCACTCCAGGAAGCGATTCCAACGCTGCTGGCACGAACTCCATCCCCCAGACGGGTCTTCAGGACCTGTTCCAGTCCCCAGCAGGCTTCTTCCATCAGACGCTCCCGAAGCATATCACCGGGCGTGATTCGCAAAGCCAGCTCAAAGAGGATCCCGGAAAGCTCTGCCGTCTGCAGTGACTGCTGCGAGAGATCGCCTGCATCATGCCAGCCGCCTGCGTATGGGATGATCATTCCCTTATACCGGGCATAGACATCCGTATGACAGCGGCCATGTTTGCCCGGTACCGGATAACCACAGCGCTCACAGAAGATAAAATTCAGTAATTTCCAGACAGGCTCCTCCAGCACATTCTCAGAGATCTCAAAGATATCGCTTTGGACATTTCCGCAGGCAAGACGGTAATTTCCCGGCTGTATGAACTCTGAAAAATCCAGCACTGCATAGAGCGGTGCATCCTCGCCGTATCTTGAAGCGTGATAAAGATCCGTCATCTGCCTTATCTGACCGGTATAGACGATCTGGTCCCGTTCGTTAAGCAGCGTAAACGTACCGGAGACCGGTGTATCCTGAACCTCCATAACTGCCGTTTTGGGATAACCCGGCAGATATCCGTTCATACTGTAAGCGATCTTTCCGCTCTGGACGAACCATCCCCGTTCCTGCTCCGGTTTTTCCACCTGTTCAAAAGCGATCCTTGCGAATTCAAACACGAATTCATCTCCGCTTGCGGTATCCGGACCGTCTACATCTGCCTTGATCCAAAATGAAGTCACATGATCCTTCGGCAGCATTGCACATTCCCAGATCACTTCATTCCAGATTCCGTTTTCCAGGTTCATCAGATGCTGGCCTTCCCGGCCGTAAACATCCGGCACCGGATGCGGTCCTTCGTTGATGTAGCCGCATCGAAGGTGGACAGCCCGTCCACCCGGGACCAAAGGTCTGACCAGAAACCGGATTCGCTGATAACTGCTTAGATCTTCCCCATTCATCTTCAGCCGGACGATACTTCTGTACCTTGCAATTCCGTTTTCCTCGGCACCGACTGACAGGCCATTCTGATGGACCGGTCCTGTCAGAATGATGATTCTGCCGATCCTTGCATCCTCTGCTGCATCAGCTTCTTCCATCCGTCCGACGCCTTCCAGATAAGGATTTCCATTTCCCGGATAAACAGGATAACTGCCTATGACTTTCTTCTTTGCCATTTCCGCTTCCAGAGATCGTTCCCTGTGAAGCGGCAGCGGACGGTGGAGATAACCCGATCGTTTCAGTTCCTCCTCAAAAACCGGATGAAGCATTGGTCTCCTCTCTTTCTGAAAACGTATGTCTCATTATCCGTGTGTATTAAAGTAACGGTACATCTGTGTGTGATCGATCGGTTTTGAAACGTCCCGGCCGATCGCCTGCGTAAGCAAATAGGCAATCAACTGGATTACAGCGCTCATCTCGATGAAGGAAAAACGGCCGCCTGCAAGCTCCAGCGGGCAAGCTGATTCTTTTGAGAGAGATGAAAACGGATTACCAAGATTTCCGACTGCGCACGCACTTTGGAAAACATCAGAGAGATATCTTACCAAAGAAGCACCCAGCTGCATGTTCGGTTCTCTGCCGTCTGTCAGCAGCACAAGAAACTGTTTCCCGTTATATCCGAATACCGGGCCGTGCATGCCTTCCTCCGTCTCAAAAGCGAAAGTTGGTTTCTGCGGCATCTCCCAGCACTTGACCGCTCCCTCCAGGCTGATTCCGTACATCGTACCGCTCCCGGTAAAGACCAGTTCCTGCGCATCCATCAGACGAGAGCTGATTTTCGGGAACCAATTTCTGATCGTTTCCTGAATCTTTACACGGTTTCGGCAAGCCGCAAGGGCTTCCTTCCTTAACTGTTCATGCTCATCCAGACTGAGAACGCCTCTCTTTCTTCCGATCGCCATAGCCAGCAGGCAATGATCCAGAGCGGAGCTCACATAACCGATCGTTCGCATGGGAAACTCTTCCTTCCCGCAGCCCATAGACAGATGGATCCGACTGATCTTCGCCAGCGGCGTCTCCTCATCTTCCGTAATGCTGAGTGTCATCAAACCAAGCGACTGGATCTTCTCCATCATTCTGGCAGTCGTTCTTGATGTACCGGTCTGAGACGTGAAGATATAGAGTCCTTTCGGATTAAGCCCGAAAACGTTTCCTTCTTCTTTCTCAGCCAGAAGGTTCTCCATCTCTCCCGGCCAGACCAGAGTTGTTCGAAGACCTGAAAACTCGCGGACCAGCGGTGCTGCTGTACGGGCACTGGTATCCGAAGTTCCGGAACCGATGAAAATCAGTTCATCCAGTTTTGAAATCGGTTGTTCCAGTTTGCTTAACGCTGCATCAAAGGAAACCGGATATTCCTTCAGGATGTTTTCACAAACGGAAGGGATCCGCTCAATCAAATCCAGGATCGTCGTCATGAAAGTGCCTCCTGAAGACCTACGGCCGCTGCTCCCAGGATCCCTACATAAGCAGGATCCAGTCCGCTTCGGTGGATTCCGCCGGGAAGCCTGTTTCCAACGAGTTCCTCTGCGCCTGCTTTGATCCTTTCATACAGCCATTCATCACTCATGAGTCCTCCTCCGAGGATGATCCGCCTGGTGGAGAGCGTCCAGACCAGATTCCGGATCAGCAGTGTGACATGAAGCACCAGCTGATCCGTCAGGAGGACTGCCAGCGGATCCTGTTTTCTGGCAAGTTCCAGAATCCGGCTTCCCGGCACTCTTCCCTCTCCTTTAAGGGAAAGATGTGCTTTGCCAAGCTCAGTTGCTTTCATTTCCCTGCGAAGGGATTCGAGTGCAGGCAGACTGATTCCCAGCATCCGGCTCGCCTCTTCCGGTTCAGATTCCAGAATCCACTCAAGATGTCGGTGCAGTCCGATTCCTGTTGTTCTGTCTTCCGTACAGGGACCTTCTCCTAAAGCGAAGTTGGTCGCCCAGACTTCGCCTGCTTCATTTTCATATCCGCGCAGCAGATGACCATCGACTACCATTCCTACCGCCAGACCGGTTCCGACATTGATATAAATATAGTCGCTCTCTTCGCCGGCTGAACCAAAGAATCGTTCTGCCAGTGCTGCCGCTTTGACGTCATTGTCGATATGACAGGAAAAACCAAACTGCTCTTTCATGATCTCAGAAAGAAAGATCTCTTCTGCCGGCAGATCGTCCGCTATAAATTTCCAGATGCCCTTTACCGGATCCAGCCTTCCGACCGCGCCGATCCCCATAAAAGACGGTCTCCTGCCTTCAGCATAGCCGACGGTGTCTTCGAAATCTTTCACGTTCTCCAGCATTCTTTCGGTCAAAACTCTCTGAGACAGACGGCCGGTGGGATATCGTTTGATTCCCAGGATCCGGCCTTTCTCATCGACTTCGGCGATCAGCATTTTGGTCCCGCCGATGTCGATCGCCAGTACTGTCTGCTTCCTATCGTCAGTCGTATTTGTCATCTGTTTTCCCTCTTATTATTTCAGGATCTCAACGCCTTCGCATTCTTTGAGCGCCGCTTCATGGGCAACAACGGCTGTATGACCATTTCTGGCCATCGCTTCCAGCGCCGGTACCCAGCTAAGAAGTTTCTCCGCATTCGTTTCCAGCATCTGCTGGAGCATCCGTGCCAAATCATCATAGGTAATGCCGCCAAGATAATGCGTATCTGCAACGGCACCGCGCTGTACGGGCATCATCAGCGGATCCATTTCACCTATGGTAGAAATGATATATTTATTGAAGTCCTCACCGCGTTCCACAAACCGTTTCAATGCACCGGCAAGATCCTGATAGACTTTCAGCGATCCGGCCGGATTGGGGTCACGGAAGGAATAGGACATCAGACGTCCGTCGCGGGATGCACGAAGTCCTGTACCATAAGCACCGCCCTGGACACGCACCATGTTCCACAGATAATCCAGAGAAAGAATACTGCTGACAACTGCCAGGGAACCATCGGCTTTCAGTCCAAGCTCATCCAGATGATAAGCAGCTGCTGCGTAACCAATCTGAGCAGGGATCACGAATGCCGCATGATCCGGCATGGAGCTTGTGTACGTGACAGCTTCTTCAACTGCTTCTCCCTGCGGGAAAGTGTTCAGCAGCACGCTGACATCTACAGGATTGGTCGCCGTTACTGATGCAGTCAGTCTGGCTTTGGCAAATATGGCTTTTGCCTTGCCATTAAGATCAGAAATAAACTCAGGCAGATTCTCATCCAGGTTCTGAACCAACTGTTTGAGCCAACGGTCCTTGGTGTATCCGCCTGCCGCTTCTGCAGCTGCATCAGAGGAAGAAAAGCCTGCTGAAGCCATCAGCATCGCATAGACATGTCCGCGGCCTACCTGATTCTGCTTAGCCCCTTCATTCGCCTGCAGAAGGATATTGCTGACAGCCTTTGTATCAGCGAAAGAAGTACGGAGCAGAATTTCCGGAATGAGCTCATAAGCTTTACCGATATGTTCATCCAGCACACTGGTCTTGACCACCATATACGGTTTGCAGAGTTCCCGATGATCCTTGACGCTCATGCCCGTCAGCGAAATATTGAAGGACCCAAGATAGGTCTTGACTGCTTCCTGAAGCTTGAGCGGATCTGGATAATTCTCTGTTCCAAGATTGCCTAGCAGCATAGGCAGCATCGAAAGAGCCGGGAGATCTTCCAGCTTCTGATCGCCGAGAGAAAAATACAGATTGATATGAGTCACGCCATTGGTACTCACCGGATGATAAAGCAGCTTGATGCCATCTTTCTCCTGTACTTCTGTTTTCGTCCAGCTTGGTTCTGCTTTGACTTCAGAAAGATCCAGAACCGGCAGCGTCGCAAGCTGCTCTTCCGAATCGGGTGTAGCCTGCCAGGCAACCAGTTTTTCATTCATTTCTCTGCAGGATGCGAAGTCTTCTTCACTCCACAGGGATGTGATGGAAAGAAGTCTTGCTTCTTCTTCCTTCTGCATTTCTTCTGTTAACGTCGTGGAAGGCAGCATCCGAAGTTCTTTCCACCCTTCATGTGCTACGAAAACATCATCAAGCAGCTGATCCATTGCGCCGGTTTCTGCCATTTTTCGTACCTTGGCAAAGATCGGATCAATATGGATCCACATCGTAGGATCACCGCCGTACAGCCAGCTGTCCAGCGTCTTGATATTGCGCAGAAGTCCTTGCGGCTCTCGAGGCTGTTTGACAGAGAATTCCATCTGATTGATGGATGCGGTCATCGCTTCCTTGCTGAGTCTTTCTTTTTTGATTCTTTCCAGCTCTTCCTGAACTGCCGCCTTCAATGCATCCATCTTGTCTTCGTTCGTATTGCGCAGAGCCAGCAGCAGATAGGGTTGATAAATACCGTCCTGCAGATACAGCTGTACATCCTGTGCCAAACCTTTGGAAAGAATCGCCTTAGTCAGCGGTGCTTCATTGGAACCGGCCAGCACATCCACCAGGATCTGAATGGCCAGCAGTTTTTCCGGTTCATCAAAACGGCCGACAATTCTTCCAAGAGCAAGATGAGCCTGGTTATCAACACTGTCTTCCGGCCCGATCGCAAAGTTCTTCGTTTCAACATCTGGTGTTCCGGGATCTGCAGTGACCGGGATCTTTGGCAGGTTTTCGACTCTTTCCTGTTTGGACAGATACTCTTCGATCAGAGTCATGGTTTTGTCGAAAGGAATATCACCGTCCAGGAAGAAGTATGCATTGGACCCACTGTAATAGCGATGATATTCGCTGCAGAATTTCTCATAGGTAAGCTCCGGAATTACCGTCGGTTCTCCGCCGGAGTTGAAACCATAACAGGTATCCCCATACAGAAGATGCTGCATACTCTCAGCGATCTGTTCATCAACATTGGAGGTGGCGCCTTTCATTTCATTCAGCACAACACCTTTATAAGAGGGTTTGTTGTTATCATCGAGCTCGATATGCCACCCTTCCTGATAAAAGATGTTCGGGTTGGTCAGAATAGCCGGTGCGAAAACGGCATCCAGATAGACCTCCGTCAGGTTAAGAAAGTCCTGTTCGTTCCGGCTGGAGATCGGATACATCGTTTTATCCGGGAAAGTGATCGCGTTCAGGAATGTCTGCAGCGAGCTTTTCATCAGTTCCAGGAAAGGCTCACGCACCGGATATTTCGCAGATCCGGCCAGTACGGAATGCTCCAGAATATGAAAAACACCGGTACTGTTTTCCGGTACAGTCTTGAAAGCAACAGAGAACAATTTATTCTCTTCTGCCGATTTCAGCCAAATCAGTCTGGCGCCGGTTTTTTCATGTTCCATTTGAATCAGCGTTCCGGATGCTTCCGGAATGTCTTCCATGTGAACGATTCTAAAACCATATCCTTTTTCACCAATCTTCAGTTCCATGATCCATCTCCTTTAACGTATAAAATAATTTAGAAAAGCGGTGCGACAAATTTCATGATCTGTCCCATCACACGGTAAAACAGTTTCTCGTGCCGGATCGTTTCTTCGGTTACTCTCCGGCATTTCCCGAGTGTTTCTTCGAAGTCCCGATCGATCTCAGCTATACAGGGCACCTGATACAAATAGGCAGCACACTCAAAATGATGATACAGACTTCGGTAATCCAGATTGATCGTACCGACGATCGCCTTCTGATGATCACTCACCATGGTTTTCGCGTGCACAAATCCGGGAGTATATTCATAGATCTCAACCCCGGCTTCGACCAGGCGCCGGTAATGCGACTTGGCCAGCGCATAGGCAATCTTTTTATCCGGAATACCCGGCAGGATCAGTTTGACGTCGATCCCTCGCTCGGCTGCATACAACAGGGCTGCTTCCATTTCTCCGTCCAGGATCAGATAAGGGGTCATAATGTGTACATAGTCATTTGCCCGGTACAACATATCAATATAGACACTCTCACCCACTTTCTCTTCATCCAGCGGCGAGTCTCCATAAGGCATGACATAGCCTTCCTGTTTGGAAGAATCATCGGAATTTTCCCGGTTTTCATGAAGATACGGAATATACAGTGCTTCATTCACATTAAGATTCCACATCTGAAGAAACATGAGGGTAAAGCTTCGAACAGCCGGGCCCTTCAGCATGATCGCGGTATCCTTCCAGTGTCCGAACCGCTGAACCCGGTTGATATATTCATCTGCCAGATTGACACCGCCGGTGAAAGCAACTTTTCCATCGATCACCAGGATCTTTCGATGATCCCGGTAATTATAATGGGAAGACAGCAGTGGTTTGATTGGCAGGAAGGTCTTTGCCTGGATCCCTTCCTTTTCCAGCAGCTTGAAATATCCGGGGCGCAGCTGAAACATTTCACACATGCCGTCGTAGAGCACCCGTACTTCCACGCCGGCTTTTACTTTTTCCAGAAGGATCTTCAGGACACGTCCCCACATATATCCTTCTTCGATAATAAAGTATTCCAGAAAAATGAACTTTTCCGCCTTTTGAAGTTCTTCCAGAAGTGCCTCAAATTTGGCTTCTCCTGATGGGAAATAGGTGACCGAGGTATCCGAATAGACAGGGAAGCATCCGCTGCGGTTCAGATAATGGTTGAGTTCTGCAACGCCTGTGCTTTCTGTCTCAAGTTTTTCCAGGATCTTCGGATCCTGAGGAAGAATCCCTTTCGTTTCCTGGAGCTGTTCTCTGACCTGCCGGATCAGATTTCTGAAACCCAGGTTGGCTCTGGCAAACAGTAAAAATGCTCCGCCGAAGATCGGCGAAATCGCTATGATCCACATCCAGGTAAGTTTGGAGGATGGATCCATCCGGCTGTTGAACAGATAGATAATGATCACGGCCGTCAATACCATCTGGAACGATGCAAAGTACGGGATCACGACATTCAGCCATTGATAAACCACCACACCGATTCCAACCTGGAGAAGGAGCAGCAGAAAAATGATCAGAAACCGGCTGAAGATCAGTCTCAGCAATCCTTTTCTGACAGGCTTGGCAAGCCGTACTACTTTCTCATCCTGCTTTTTCATGTTTCAAGAAGAAACCTTCCGAATTCTTCAACTTTTTTGAAATAGAAATCACAATTGCTGCGCATAAAGGTTTCGATTTCCGGAACGTCATAGGCCCAGCCAGCCGCAGCAAAGTCTACACCCGCTGCTCTGGCCATATCATAGCCTGGCTTCAGATCATCCACGACCAGTAAATCCTTTGCCTGAAGACCGAATTGCTTCTCGATATCAAAAAGACAGAACGGATCCGGCTTTCTCTTTTCCGGTTCCAGATCCCATCCGTAGATGATATCCGGTTCCGGCAGGCTATTCGCTTCATAATCCCTGCTTATATAATGACTGTAGGAATGAGAAACAACAGCGATCTTTCCTCCGCGTTTTTGATATTCTTCAAGAATCTCTTTCATTCCGGGATATGCCCTGGGAATGTGATTCTTTACGTAGTCACTCCAGAACTGCTCTTCTTCCTTCGTTTCCTCTTCACTCAGCCCACAGATATCCATCAGAAGCGCAACGATTCCCGGATCGAAATTGAGCCGGAAATATTCCTCCAGTGACATCTCGATCTGAGGACGGTAGATCTTCATATATTCCACAAAGGAAGGATAATGGATCGTAGCCGTGCTGTTGACGACCGTATCATCGTGATCCAACACGATACATGCATATTTCAGTTTATTCATCTTACTTAGTCCCTGAAAGCCTGAACCGCTGTCATGGCGATCGTGCTGACGATATCCTCCACGCTGCATCCGCGGGAAAGGTCGTTGCAGGGTGCTGCAAGTCCCTGAAGGACAGCAAAGCATTCCGCTCCGCCAATTCTCTGTGTAATCTTATAACCGATGTTGCCGGCGTTCAGATCGGGGAAGATCAATACATTGGCACGACCGGCTACCGGACTGTTCGGAGCTTTGGAAGCGCCAACTGACGGAACGAGCGCCGCATCGAACTGCATTTCTCCATCCAGCTTAAGCTCCGGACTTAGTTCATGGGCGATCCGTGTCGCTTCACGAACTTTGTCCACCATTTCATGCTCTGCGCTGCCTTTTGTAGAGAAGGAAAGCATCGCTACTCTCGGCTCCCTGATATCACACAGGACTCTGGCCGTCTCCGCTGCGGAAACAGCGATATGAGCAAGCTCCTCCGCTGTCGGGTTTGGCATGACGACACAATCCGCATAGACCAGCAAACCGTCTTCTCCTAATGCTTTGTTCGGGCACTCCATCAAAAAACTGGAGGAAACGACTTTCATACCCGGCTTCGTCCGGATGATCTGAAGTGCCGGACGCAGCATATCACCGGTCGTATGAACCGCACCGGAAACCAGACCATCCGCATCGCCCAGCTTGACCATCAGGATTCCGTAATACATGACATCTGTGGCCAGTTTCTCAGCCTGTTCCAGGCTCAGACCCTTTGCCTTGCGAAACTCATATAAAGCTTCTGCGTAACGTTTATGATCCGGACTGGCTGCCGGATCGATGATGCGGATATCGCTCAGTTTTACCTTCAGCTCTTCTGCCTTCAGACGGATCAGCTGCTCATTTCCCAGAAGGATCGGTTTTGCGATACCTTCTCTTTGTACAATGGCTGCGGCCTGGATCGTTCTTGCCTCATCACCTTCCGGCAGTACGATTGTTTTTACGGAACTTTTTGCTTTTTCTTTTATTCTTTCAATCAGACTCATCGTTTTTTCCTTATCAGAATTCTACGCCTTCAAATCCGTTCCACACTGGTTTCCCGGTATAGTCTTGGGCTGTGATCTCTCCGCGAAGCACCTGCAAAGTAGGATAGGCAAGCGCTTCCTGTTCCATCTCGCCCGGATAAACACGGATCGGAGCAATAAATCCACACCGTTTCTGTATCGTTTCAAAGATGTCATCAAACCGCATCAGCCCACCGGTCAGCAGGATGGCATCCACCTTTCCGCACAGGACGGCACTCATCTCACCAATCATCTTACAAATCTGATAGATCATTGTCTGCCAGACAAGTGTGGCTTTTTTATCGCCCTCTTCTACCTTCTTATGAATGACATCCGAATCAGCTGTTCCGAACAGACTCACGAATCCGCCTGCACGGGAACACATCAGTCTCACATCAGCCACTGAATGCGCTTCGATATAGTCAAGCAGTGCCAGCACCGGCACTGATCCGATCCGGGTAGGCGTAAAGGCCCCTTCTCCGTCCGCTCCCATGTTGCCGTCGACCATTCGTCCGTGATCATGGGCGGAAACGGTAATGCCTCCGTCAATATGGGCGACGATATAGTTCATTTCTTCATAACGTTTGCCCAGTTTTCTTGCATCGAAGTCCGCAACCGCTTTCTGATTGAGCACGTGTGAATGTGATACGCGATACAGTCCGCGGATTCCGGTCAGACGCGCAAGATCTCCGTATTCGTCCACATTGGTGGGATTCAGCGTAAATGCCGGTTTTCCGAATTCGCCAGCGAACTTCCAAGCCAGCATGACGCCAAGCTTTGCCGGGTGTTCAGATCCGCCCACAGCGGCTTTCGTATCCTCATAGAGCCGCTCATCAACGTTCGTAATACCTCCTGGCTGCGTATGAGCACTGCCGCCGCGTCCAACATAGGCATCGATGGAAGAAGGCTCAATCCCCTCTTCGGCAAGCATGTCCAGAATCACCTGATAACGGAAGGGAATCTGATCATTGACATGCGGAAAGCTCAGGAGAATCGGCGCATCATGAAACAGGCTCTTCTCAAACCGAACTTTTTCATTTTCAAACAAACTGACTTTTGTAGAAGTGGAACCTGGATTGATCACCAGGATCCGATAGATCTTGTCTTTTGGATTCATCTTATTTCCCCAGAGGGATTTCCTCTTTCTGTATAGTCTGACAAAACGTCAATAGAGCTATTCTATCATTGTACGTACATAAAAGCAATCTTGTTTCTTTCACCTTTCTATGCTAAACTCGATCTAATCTATTCTCTCTGGAGGCTCCCATGGAGTTTTTGCAATCCTTTTCCTGTGACTGCGGCCGCACCCATGAATGCCCGGTTCGCGAGGTTCTGATCGGTCATGATGTCATTCGCGAGATTCCCCGCCTGCTGAGCGGTCTTCACCGTGTCCTGATCATCAGTGATGCCAATACCCGTCCACTGGCTATAGGGGAATTAATGGATGCTCTTTCTGCCGGCGGAATTCTTTTTTCCGAAGTATTCTTTGATCAGTCAGACGTTCTGATACCGGATGAACAATCGATCGACCGTATCCGGGAAGCCGCCATACAAGACGGCATCTGTTCCTTTGATGCCCTGATCGGCATCGGGTCCGGGGTCATTAATGATCTGTGCAAATATGTCAGCTTTCTATGCGAGATTCCGTATATGATCATTGCTACCGCTCCTTCCATGGACGGCTTCGCCTCCATTGGCGCTGCACTGATTCTCAAGGGTATGAAAGTAACGCTGAATGCCCACGTTGCTTCCTGGATCGTAGGTGATACCCGAATTCTGAAGGATGCACCGATGGATATGATCCGTGCCGGAATCGGCGATATTCTTGGTAAATATTCCTGTCTGAACGACTGGAAGATCGCTCATGTAATCACCGGCGAGCACTTCTGCCGGACCATCTACGATCTGACCATGAAGGAAGTCCAAAGGACAAGGAATCATATCGCCGGATGCATGAATCGGGAGGAGAAAGCGGTCGGAGATTTAATGGAATCACTGGTGATGGTCGGCGTTGCCATGGCCTATATGGGTAATTCCCGTCCTGCCAGCGGATCTGAACATCATTTTTCTCACTTCTTCGAGATTACCGGTGTTGCTTTTCATGAACCCTATCTGCCGCATGGGATCGATGTCGCCTATTCCAGCATCCTGACAGCCGGACTTCGCCAGATGCTTCTTAATACGGATCCTTCCTTCTTCCACTATCATTTTGATCAGGACCGGTATTCAGAAGAGGTCAAAACCATCTATGGTCTTCTTGCCCCGGAGGTCATCGCTCTGCAGCAGAAAGTTGGTTTTTACCGGACAAACCGCCTTGATGTGATCCATGCACACTGGGAAGAGATCCGTGGAATTCTCGCTGAAGCTCCCTCACCGGAAGAGATGCTTTCCCTCCTTCAATGCGCCGGATATGACATCAAGGACTTCCTTTCATTTTACGGAGAAAAACGCATCCGACATGCGATTCGCTGGGCGAAGGATCTGAAAGACCGGTATACCCTTTTATGGCTTCTGGAGAACTGCGGACTGCTGGAAGCCTTCGCTGACCAGATGAACCTTTCTATTTACAAACAGACACCTGAAGGTGTAGAATAAATCCAAATTGATGACAGATCGGAGGAATTTTTCATGGCAAAGAAATTAGCTGATCTTTTAAAAGAAGCCCGTGCAGGTGCAAAACTGACGCAAACTGCTCTGGCTGAAAAAGTAGACGGCATGACCGGTTCTGATATCGGCAAAGCCGAGCGGGGAGAACTGATTCCCACCCAGGCACAGCTGAAGCAGATCGCCAAAGCAACGGGTGTGACACAGACTTCCCTGATCGAGGCATCCAAGACTGCCAGTACCGCAAAGAAAACGACTTCTTCCTCCAGTACAGCGAAAAAGACAACTTCTTCCTCTGCTGCGGCGAAGAAGCCTTCCTCTTCCTCTTCGACCGCTAAAAAGCCGACAGCTTCTTCGACTGCGAAAAAAACGACCTCTTCTTCTACAACACTCACCGCTTCAGAGAAAACCATGCTGGAAGCATATCGTAAAGCCAAGAGTGACAACAAGAAGCTCGCTCTGAAGATTCTGAAAGGTGATAAGCTCGAACTTTCTGATGCTTTGGGAATACTGGTAGCCGGAGGATTTGGCGGAAACCTCGGCAATCTCGGAAATCTTTCTTCTCTTCTGAAGAAATAAGGCTTCCCTATGCTGCTTCGAAAAATCTTTCATACGGATCATCCGGTTCCACCGCCCCGGAAATCCATGCTCTATCTCGCGATCGGTCTGATCGTTTTCGGTCTTCTGCTCTTCTTTGTGGGTGGTTCCATCACCCTGAAAAAGCGCGGCGGTCCTGTTCCGGAGCTTTCCGACCTTCAGAACCTGCAGACCGATAAAGCTGAAACATATGTCAAAATAACGGTTACCCGTTATATTCCTTTCCTGTATTCCGTCGAGAACGATAACGATAATTACTTCTTTTTCTTCGATGAGAATCAACAGGCTTATATCGTCCGTGCTTCCTCTTCCAATGAAGCAACCATCGCTCAGGCGCTTAAAGACGGCTACGCCGTGGAACTCTACGGTACGCTCTATGACATAAATGATGCACTCCGCCAGGAAGCCATCGACGCTGCGGGAGTGATCTTCACGGATGTAGAGATCAATGAACAGAATTTCAAGGACTATTTCGGATCCACGTATCTGAATTTCGGGGAACATGCGGACAGTCCGCTTAGCGTATTTGCTTCCACCCTGGCCGGATTCAGTTTCGTCAGCGGTATCGTGATCCTTGCCATCTATTTTATCCTCGTAAAACGAAGCAAATTATCCCAGTGAAAAAATAAGAACCCCTCATCTCGGGGTTCTTATTTTTCTAGTTTTTTCGTTTTCTATTGATCTTTTCGATTACTCTTTTTCAAAGGCAGTCTTTTTACAATCCATCAATATACCGACACGCAGCCAGTGCCGCGACCGCTCCATCGGCACATGCAGTTGATACCTGCCTGATCTGTTTGCTTCGGCAGTCACCGGCAACATAAATACCCGGTGTCTTTGTTGTACAGGCTTCGCCTGAATCAAAATAACCCCAGTTATTCAGATCAGCAAGTTCTTCAAAAGGCTTATTCTCGGGAATGAGGCCAATTGCTACAAACATTCCATCGGCAAAAAGTTCCTGCTCTATCCCATCCTCTGAGCCACGGATTTGGATTCCGCGGAAAGAACCATCATCTGCTGTCAGCAGCTGAACAACTTTTTGTCCGGTAATAACACTGACATTCTCTCTCTTTCCCAGAATGTCCTGCAGCGTTTTCTCGCCTGTCAGGAACGGGAGATCCTGAACGATCGTGACTTTGGTGCATTTGTCAGACAGAAGGATCGCTTCCTGAAGGGCGGAATTGCCGCCTCCTACCATAATCACTTCTTTGCCCGTATAAAAATCCCCATCACAAACTGCACAGAAGGAAATACCTTCACCGATGAGATCTGTTTCACCGGGAAGTCCGAGCAGCCTGTGCTTCACTCCTGTGGCAATGACAACCGCCTTGGCTTCAAATGATGCATCATCCTCTGTCAGAACTGCCCAGTAACCATCTTTCGGCTCGATCCCTGTAACCTTCGAGATCTCGATATCAGCGCCTTGCTCCATGATCTGACCCATCATGTGATCAGCCAGTTCATTGCCGGAAATAGAAACAAATCCAGGATAATTTTCTACCTTGGGTGAATGTGTAATTTGTCCGCCAAATCCTTCTTTTTCAATTACAAGAGCAGACTTTCCATTTCTCAGTGCGTAAAGAGCTGCGGTCATTCCGGCAGGACCTCCGCCGACAACTATTATATCATACATTTAAGATTCTCCTTTGTACAAAACGGAGACAAACCCGTAAAGGGTCTGTCTCCTGTTTGTTTGGTTTCTTTCACAGAGCGTCTCTGATTACTTTCTGGAAGCCATCAGCCAGCCCTTGATATCGGAAACGCCGCGGAATTTCTCATAGCCGCCGTCATTCAAAACAACCAGTGTCGGAGCCTGTTTGATGCCAAATTTGGCTACCAGATCTTTTTCTTCATTCGCATTCAGTGTCTGGTATACAACTCCGGCCTTATCCAGCAGCGCCATGGCTGCTTTACAGTTCGGGCAGGTGGGAGTTTTGAAGAGGATCGCACTAGCCATGACCGGCTCAGTCGGTGCACAGCAACCGGGTTCGGCTGCGGCTTCAATCGCTGCTTCCGCCAGTGTTTGCTCTACGGGTTTCTCCTCGACTTTTTCGTAGGACGGACGCTCATGCATTTCTCTTTCCAGGATCTCTCCTGCCGGCAGCGGACCGGTATGAGAAAGACGAGAACGACCGATGTTGTAAACCTTACGATCCTTGTATTCCTGAGCTTTACCGTCATTCCAGTTCTGAACCGGACGGTAGTAACCGGTAATACGGCTGTAGACTTCAGTCTTTGCGCCGCAGATCGGGCAGACATACTGCTCGCCGGTCAGGTATCCGTGATCTTTACAGACGGAATAAGTGGGTGACATGGTATAGTAAGGCAGCTTATAGTTCTCCGCAATCTTGCGGACCAGGTTGGCTGCCGCTTTCCAATCGGGAAGTTTCTCACCAAGGAACGCATGGAAGACTGTACCGGAAGTGTACAGGGTCTGCAGATCATCCTGAATATCCAGAGCAGAGAAGACATCTTCCGTAAAGCCTACCGGCAGATGAGAAGAGTTGGTATAGTACGGCGTGCCGTTCATGTTCGCAGTGATGATATCCGGATAAAGTTCCTTGTCATGCTTTGCGAAACGGTAAGTCGTAGACTCCGCCGGTGTTGCTTCCAGGTTGTAAAGATCGCCGTATTTCTCCTGATAGTCAGACAGACGCTCTCTCATATGGTTCAGCACATCCTGAGTGAACTTCTGCACTTTGGGATCCGTCAGATCTGCATGAAGCCAGTTGGCATTCAGACCTACTTCATTCATACCGATCAGGCCGATCGTTGAGAAGTGATTGTTGAAGGTTCCCAGATAACGCTTGGTATAGGGATACAGACCCTGTTCAAGCAGCTTGGTGATGACCGTACGCTTGGTCTTCAGACTGCGGGCAGAGATATCCATCAGATGGTCAAGACGTTTGTAGAAATCAGCTTCATCTGCAGCTTCATAAGCAATTCTCGGCATATTGATGGTGACAACGCCGATCGAACCGGTCGACTCGCCGGAACCGAAGAATCCGCCGGATTTCTTTCTGAGTTCACGCAGATCCAGTCTCAGACGGCAGCACATGGACCGAACATCTGAAGGTTCCATATCGGAGTTGATATAGTTGGAGAAGTACGGTGTGCCGTATTTGGCCGTCATCTCGAAAAGAAGCTTGTTGTTCTCGGTCTCGCCCCAGTTGAAATCACGGGTGATCGAATAGGTAGGAATCGGATACTGGAAACCGCGGCCATTGGCATCACCTTCGATCATGACTTCGATGAAGGCTTTATTGACCATATCCATTTCCTTCTGGCAGTCGCCATAGGTGAAATCCATCTCCTCACCGCCGATGATAGCCGGAAGGTTCTTCAGATCATTCGGAACGGTCCAGTCAAGGGTGATATTGGAGAAAGGCGCCTGTGTGCCCCAGCGGCTCGGTGTGTTGACACCGTAGATGAAGGACTGCACGCACTGTTTGACTTCGTGATAGTCCAGATTGTCGATCTTGACAAACGGAGCCAGATAGGTGTCGAAGGAAGAGAATGCCTGCGCACCCGCCCATTCATTCTGCATGATGCCAAGGAAGTTGACCATCTGGTTGCAAAGGGTCGACAGATGTTTGGCCGGAGAAGAAGTAATCTTACCGGGAACACCACCCAGACCTTCCTGAATGAGCTGCTTCAGACTCCATCCAGCGCAGTAGCCGGTCAGCATGGACAGATCGTGCAGATGGATCGCTGCGCTTCTGTGTGCTTCCGCGATTTCATCGTCGTAGATCTCGGAAAGCCAGTAGTTGGCTGTGATAGCACCGGAGTTCGAAAGGATCAGACCGCCGACAGAATAGGTAACGGTGGAATTCTCCTTGACACGCCAGTCATTGATCTTCAGGTAGTTGTCTACCAGGTCTTTGTAGTTCAGCAGTGTGGAGTTGATATTTCTGACTTTCTCTCTCTGACGGCGATACAGGATGTAGGCTTTGGCAACATCCGCATAACCGGACTCGGAAAGAATCTTCTCGACGCTGTCCTGGATCTCCTCCACGGCGATCTTTCCGTCTTTGATCTTGCTTTCAAAATCAGACGTGACATGCAGTGCGAGTAATTCGATGACACTGGGATGATATTGTTTCTTGAGTGCTTCGAATGCCTTGGTAATAGCGGCTGTAATCTTTTCAATGGTGAAATCGACTACACTGCCGTCCCGTTTTACTACCTGATACATAAAAAAATCCCCCCCTAAGGTGTTTCCTGTTCTCTCTATTTTGCGAACACGTCTATCCTAACACCAGAGGAAGGGAATGTCAATATCTAGTATCAAAAAATTTAGTTATCCACAATATATAGTGGTTAATCCACACCACGCACATGCGTATTCGGTATAAATCGCTGCACAGTCCGGCAAAATGTGTATATCTCTTCCCGGGTCGGTGCAGTGAGATTTCCGAAAGGTACCGAGTCCCGATCCGTGAACGACTGAAGAAAGTAAGCTTTTGCACCTTCCAGCCACTCTCCGATCTTCACAAAATCTTCTTCTTCATGAAACTGTGCTACGCAAGTCGTGCGGAATTCATAATTCACGGGACCTTCCATCAGCATTTTCACACTTTCTCTTATCGGTCCCATATCAATCTGATGAAGCCCGGCTGTTAAAGCATACTTGTCGGGGCTGTTTTTGATGTCCATCGCCACATAGTCCAGCAGGCCCTCCTCCATCATCCTGCGCAGCATGTCCGGATGATTGCCGTTGGTATCCAGTTTGATGCTGTAACCCATCTGCTTCACCCGCTTCATCAGATCAGGAAGATTTTTCTGCAGACAGGGTTCACCGCCGGTAAACGCGACTCCGTCCAACAGACCTTTCCGTTTTTCGAGAAATGCAAAGAGTTCCTCTTCCTCCATAATGGGCGGCGCGCTGCCGTCGACCAGTTCAAAATTATGGC
>JAFOIR010000259.1 GCA_017420625.1 Bacillota bacterium | reverse complement strand
TTTTCTTCTGATGCATCTTCTGATTCGGCTGGATCTGAATCAGATTCTTCTTTTTCTTCTGTTTCTTCTGCAGCTGAGTCATCGCTGTCAGAAACGTTTTCTTCTGCTTCTTCAGTCATTTCATCCAATGTTTCAATTTCTTCAGCAGTTTCGGAAGTCTCAACATCAGGTGCATATTCATTTTCTTTCATCGAAGCGCGTTCTTTTGTGATTTTATCTTTACGCGCAAAAACGATCATGAGGATAATACCGACAATGACCATCAGAATGGACACCAGAACAGAGACGGGGAAATTGGTGTTCCAGAAAAGAAGCTGGTCAGTTCTGAGGCTCTCGATCCATGCACGGCCGATTCCGTATCCGATCATATAGGTGAAAAGAATCTGTCCATGGAATTTCTTCTTTCGATAGAATAATACCATGATAATGACAAGCATCAGACACCAGAAGGATTCATACAGGAACATAGGATGGACCTGAATGTAACGAACACCGCCTTTGGAAATACTTTCTTTCAGCAATTCCTGGGTGGTATAGGCAGCTGTTTCAATATTCAGTCGCATGGCAAAAATATTGTCTGTATAGGTGCCGAAGCATTCCTGGTTAAAGAAGTTTCCCCAGCGTCCGATAGCCTGTCCCAATGCCAGACCCGGCATAGCCGTATCCAGTAATTGGAGCATGGAGTATTTTTTGACTTTACAGAAAACAAAGGCTGTCAGAATGGCGCCGATGACACCGCCGTAAATGGCCAGACCGCCGCTTCTGAAATCAAAGACACGCAGAGGATTGTCCGCATACTGATCCCAGGAGAAAATAACATAATAGATACGGGCTCCAATAAGTGAAAAGATCAGTGCATAGATCAGAAAATCGATATAAAGATCCGGATCCTGCCCGGATTTTCGGGCCAGATGACGACCGAGGAGAAGACCAGCGATCACGCCACAGGCAATAATGACACCATACCATGCAATATCAATGCCAAAAATAGTAAAAGCAACTTTGTCTAAGTGTTCAATCGCAATCCCCAGATAGGGAAACCATATATCAGGCATATAAAGACTCCTTAACGAAAAAAATTACCATGAGATTATACAACATATTGCGGAGAATTGCAATTGTCTGTATACTGGTAATCAAAGTGTAAAAGTGAAGAAGAGAAGATGAATGAAAAAACTTTGAGAATATTCGTATCTTCCACCTTTAACGATATGACAAAAGAAAGAGATGTTCTTGTAGGAAAAGTATTTCCTATGATTGCAGATTATTGTCATAAACGGAAAGCGGAATTCATCGGCGTTGACTTAAGATGGGGTGTAACAGAAGAACAATCACAAGCAGGCGAGACGGTCGATATCTGCATGAAAGAGATCGATCGTTGTCGGCCGCTGTTTATGGGCATGATCGGCGAGCGGTATGGATGGATTCCTGACGGAGCAGAGATTTCTGTGACTGAACAGGAAATTCTGTATGGCGCGCTGGAAGCTTCTGAAGAAACAGAGGCTTTCTTTTATCTGCGGGATAAGACATTGACGGAGAAGCTCTACGGTCATTTTCCGGAAGACCCTCATCAGGGTGCCCTGAAAGATATGATCCGTAACAGTCGTTATCCCGTTATGGACGGATACAAAGACCTAGAAAGCTTTGCAGACCAGGTTTATCGCGATTTATGCGGTGCTGTGGATCGTCTTCTTACAAAGACGGAAGAAATGGATCCGATCCGTCAGGTAAGGGAGGATCAACTGTTCCAGGCTTCCAGATATTCGGCAGGATATATTGAAAGACCGGATAAAAAAGCTGCCCTCGAGGACATGATGAATAACAAAGGGCTGGTGCTTCTTATTGGAGAAGAAGGGGCTGGCAAGACTGCCATGCTTTCAAAGTGGGTGACAGATCATCTCTCGGATGAAGAGCATTATCAATTTGTTTATTTTGTCGGCAATGCAGCTGAAAAAGGATGGGAACAGATCGCCGGACAACTGATTGGCGAGCTGAAAACAGCCTTTTCTCTTGACTATCCGGTACCGGATACCAAAGAAGATCTGCGGCGTGCTGTTTTTATTCTTCTTGGAATGGCAGCAAAGATTCATCCTGTTACACTTGTTCTTGATCAGCTGGACGCTGTTTCATTGGAAGACGGATATGGTCTGTCCTGGCTGCCGGAGGATCTGCCGGATGAAGTATGCGTTCTTGTTACCGCAAAAGAAGGGGAAGTTCTGAAACGCCTGCAGCTTCGAGAGCATCATGAACTTTATCTTGATCAACTGAATGAGAAGGAAGTTTCTGCGATTGCAGCAGAATATCTTTCATCTTACTCCAAGTCTCTGAGCCCGCGGCAGCTGAATCTGCTTGAAAATTCAGAAAACGCTCGAAATCCTTTGTATCTGGTGACTCTTCTGGAAGAAATGCGGCATGTCGGGAAATTTGAATGGCTGGATAAACAGTTAAAGGAATATCTTTCATGCCGAAATTCCTATGAATTGTTTTTAAAGGTGTTGGAGAGACTGGATAAAGATTACACCGGTGATGGACAGCCATCATTAAAACGCTTGTTTACACTTCTTCTGAGCTCTCGAAATGGTCTTTCCGAAGCAGAACTGATCGATATGATGGGAAATATTCCGCAGGCCTGGTTTGCACCGGTTATGCTGGAACTGGAAAGATTCACAGCCGTGGCATCCGGTGCTGTTCACTTGGCAGTTCCTGGATTTACCAAAGCCGTCCGGAAGCATTATAAAGTGACAGATGATATGATCCATGAGATCAGAGCTGAACTGATCGAATGGTACCAGAAACATCCTGAATCTCCCAGATGTTCCTATGAATATCCGTGGCTGCTTGATCAGGAAGAGAAATATGACCTTTTACTAAAATGGATCTGCGATCCTTCTTGTTTTCTGGAAATCTGGAACCGCAGCCGACATGAGACGAAAGCATACTGGGTGTCATTGATCTCGACGGGCTGTTCCCTTCAGGAAGGATATCAGAAGGTATTGTTGTCACCGCAAAACTTTGATGCATATCTGCTTTTTCATCTGTCCGAACTGTTTGCAGAGGTGGGAGAAACACAGGATGGGGAAAAGTTACTCAGATATCTGACAGATCAAAATCCTGCAGCCGATCCGGCTGTTGCTCAAAATGCCTCCGGTCTTTTAGGTAATCTTTATCAACGCGAAGGAAAGCTGGCAGATGCATACAGATATTATCAGCAGAAATATGCCATATCCAGAAGAATCGGTGATCGTTATGAACAGCAGCGGGCAATCGGTAATATCGGACTTGTAGCATTAATGAGAGGTGATCTTCCAACTGCTCAAAAAGCCTTTGAAAGTGTCCTTGCCCTTGCCAGGAGTCTTAACCAGCGGGACGGCATTCAGATTGCACTTGGGAACCTGGGTAATATTGCTGTCTCCATGGATGATCTTGAAAAGGCAGAATCTCTTTATGTGAGTCAGAAGAAGATCAGTACAGACAGCGGTAATCTTGCAGGCTTGATCAATGCCAGCGGTGCGCTGGGAATCCTATATCTGAAAAAGAAGGATTATTCCCGTGCTGAAAAAGAATTTTTGGAGCAGGAATCCTATAGCAGCAGGATCGGAGCTGCTGATGGAAAAGTCAATGCCCTTGGGAATCTGGCACTTCTGGCAGAGCAGAAAGGTGATCTTATTAAAGCTGAAGCGCTCTTGAATGAGAAACTTGAGCTTTGTCGAAAGACTGATCAATTTCTTGGTGAGCAAAGTGCATTGGCTGGTTTGTCAGCTCTGGCCTATCGTCAAAATGATTTGGAAAAAGCCTACGATTTTGCAAAAAGTCGCTGTGACATTACAAAGCAGCATCGGGCTTTTCGTCAATACGCACAGGCCCTGATGCAGTTATCGAAAATTGAAAAGGTTAAAGGTGAGCCGGAAAATTCAAAGATACATGAACTTCAGGCAAAGACGATTGCAAGACAGCATGGCTTTATCATCACTTAGAGGAGGAATAAATAATGGATCCTTATTATGAATCAGCAAAAAGAATCGCACTCGGGCTGGAAAAAGATCTGGATATTCAGGTGGGAGATGATATCTGGGGTATTTCTCTTGGAGACAGCTTCAGTATCCAGACGGAGATGCCGTATCAATTCTTTGAAAAAGGTTTTGCACCGCCGGATGAACTGACAGCACAGAAAGTTGCGCTCATGCTGTATGATGAAGAATTTACCGCAGATCAGAAACAGGCAGAGAAAAACCTGAAAAAATTACAGGAAGCGCTTGAGAAAAATGATCTCGCAGCACTGCAGGAACTTTTTGGTAAAGTGGGTATAGAGGAGTGGATGAGTCTGGTCTTCCTAGATGGAGAGATTCTGCAGAGTGAACTGACTCCTTTGCTGGACAAAGTCGATCCTTTTTGCCGTAAAGCTGCATTGGATGCCTTTGAGAAAGGACTGAAGAAACTGGTCGATTTTCAGGATCTGTTGGAGGCACTGATTAAGCACTGTTCATAATAGTCAAGGAGTAGTCTTATGAATCGAATGAAACAAATCCTATGCACAGCATTAATCAGCTTGTTTATCCTCCTACTTTTTGGATGTCATGCTAAAGAAGAACCGGACTATACGAAAGGTGATGCGGCAGAATTTGTGAAAAATGCAGCCAGGGCAATCACCAACAGAACAGATACGCCGGATCTGTTCTACTCGGAAGATCCGGTTCGCTATGATCTTGATCAGCAAGCTGTGCTGCAGCCTTATTTTTTCATCACCCATATCAAGGTAAAAACCGATGAATCAGATCCGTCGCTCGTACATTATTCCTGTCGTTTTCCCGGGGCTGCATGGGTCTACTTAAGTGCCACCCGTGACAAGTATTTTCAGGGTTTGGACAAATACTGTCCGTGGATCAGTTTCGAAGGGGACCTTCATATAGTGACTGACGAGGAAGGAAACCGTCAGATCGATATCACGGACGGAGACAATGTGTTTGCGGCCTTCGTTTCCATCCGCTACATCAGTCCTTCCGTTCTGGCTTCTCAGCAGATCGATCTTTCAGATGGGACCGAAGGGGAGGAGAGAACAAGATTTTTTAAACTGATACTGCTTATTGCCTGTGAACAGTACGGAAAACTTCTTGGCATGACGAGTCAGGACTATGCAAATCAGGTTGTGAATCCCGAGCTGACCAATATTTATGCCAATCTGGAAACTCTTAATCAAAGAGCCAATCATAACACCGACATACAGGATACTACGATCATTAGTATATGGAGTACCAGTACAGGTCTGGAAAAAGTCGGAATGATTCTGTTGTACGGCATTTGCTTTATTGGTTCGGTGGTATTGATTTTGTATCTTATCTTAGGAGAGGGCCCGAGGGCTTTTTTGAGAAAGCTTCGTTATCCATCGATCGCCCGTTCAGGCAGAGGCAAAACCAGCAATGTGAGGGAAGCTATCTCTCAACTGTCTTATCCTCGACATGCAAAGCTTCTCAAAAAGATCGCTTCCAGCACGGGACGTAACAGAGATGAGAGAATCATAGCTCTGAGAATACTTCCTTACCCGGAAGAACGTGATTTTATTCTGCACGCTGTGAAAGATTCAAATCCAGATTATGCCGAAACGGCCATTAACAAGCTACCTTATCCACAGGAGAAAGAAATATTACGACAGTGCGCGTCTTCCGACAATCGGAGGGCACTCATGAAGCTTCCCTATCCAGAAGAGAGGGAGATTTTAGTAAAACAGGCCGTTTCAAGTGCCTCTTCTGATTGCCGGAGCATAGCTGTCAGAAAACTGACTTATGATCAGGAACGAGAGACATTAGTTAATGCCGCACTTCATGATGAGGATGCAGATGTTCGGGTAATCGCAGCAGAACAGCTGAGATATCCAGGAGATGCGGAATCTATTCGAAAGATTCTTTCCAAGGATACGGTTGCAGGAATTCGTGGAAGCATGATCAGAAAGCTTCCCTATCCGCAGGAAAGAGAAGCACTGCTTAAGGCTATGGAGAAGGAATCTGAATCTGCAAATCGTCTGGCTATTCTGAAAAAGCTTTCTTATCCGGAAGAAGCCGCTGTATTTGAAAGGACCGCTTTAGAGGATGAAACCTGGCAGAACCGGCTTTACGCTCTGGAGCAGCTTACCTATCAGGATTCTAAAGAGGCGCTTCTTCAGGCGGCAAAGATCGAAACAAATGAAAAAGCCAGAGGGTTTATTCGGAAACGTATTCCGTATCTGGAAGAGACAGATGCTTTCGTCGAATTCGTTCTGAAAGACGAGAAAGCGTCGACAGAAGATCTGCTAAAAGCTTCCATCAGTCTGTATAAACATCCGTACAGCTCTGAAAAGATACTTCGTCACTTGTGTCTCAGCATCCAGGAAGGAATGAAATCCGGAGCAGATGACGATGCCGTAACACTGGCCGGATGGTCAGCGGCTGCACTTGGAAAAGTTCTGACAGCTGAATTCCTCCCGGAACAGGTCCAAGCGAATGAACAGCGATTTGAGCTTGCTATCAACAGGTACAATGAGATCGTTGGAAAGATACAGGAAGTTCAGGTTAATCTGACACCTTTTGAAGGACAGCGACTGGACTACCTTAAATACGAAGACCGTGACAATGTCCGGGCATGGATGAGGCAGATCGAAGGATATCAGGAAGAACTGAATCAAGGCCTTGGTATCTTCATGATGGATAATCAGGATATTCCATTCACCTATCTTCGTCATCTGCTGAATGACCAGACCAGCCGGATTCCTCGCTTTGTCAAACAGGGCGTTATCATGGGGCTTCTGGACTGGCTTCTGCAAAACAAGGATCAACCGGATGTAAAGAAACTCCTGGACAATGTAGTTGATGTCAGAAGAGATCTTATCCAGTCCGACAACCAGCTAAGCTTCTTTGAGGTACGCGTACCGAAAGATATCAACCTCGGTGATTATGCTTCCATCCTGGCTGATGTGCTTCACACCGCGAATCCGTCGGTCAGATTCTGCGATACCAAAGAGCTTTTAAAGATCGTGCAGCTGGAAGTCAAAGGTTGTTTTAATATGCTTCGTGAGTGTCCGCTTCGTCTGATTGATCCGGCAGAAGAGCAGACACTCGGCTTCTTCAAGTTTAAACCGTATCTGCACATGCTTTGGATTCAGTATCAGCCTCCGGAGAAAGTAGGAAAGGTTATCTCGCGTTATCATGAGGTCGATGATCGAACGAGACCTTTAAGCTCTGGACTGAGTATTCGTCTGTTCCTCGATCCCTATGCGGTGATCCCGACGATCTTCCATGAATATCAGCATTTTAGCGGTGACCGGAATGAGGCTAGTGTTTTCCTGAAGACACAGATGTTCTCCATTGCTTTCTATAAAAAGTATCGAAAGGCGAATGCCAGGCGGGATGGTGTCTTCGCGGAAATGACATCCATGCTTGGTATGCCGCCGAAGGTCGAGAATATACAGTTGTTGAACGATAAGATCAAAGAATGCTACGGGGAACGTGTCAGTAAAGAGAAAGCCAGGAAGAATGCAGATCAGGAGATCGAAAAGATTAATGGTGGGATCTATATGAAAAATATGACCGAAACCTGGGATCCGAAGGTGAAATATCCGCTCCTGACAGAGGAGGAAGACAAAAAGGACCGTGACCTGATCCATGATGTTATCGTTCGTTTCCAGACGGCTCCTAAATCGATAACAGAAGAAGAATTTGCAAAGATCACCGAGACATAGTAAGTAAGGGGTTTCATGCTTCACTGTACTATTGAATTTGACGAGAAGCTATGATATAATTCAACAATTGCAGTACTTTTATTGAGGAGATTTGAATTTCCATGAAACTCGGTATCGTAGGTCTTCCCAACGTAGGGAAGAGTACCCTATTTAATTGTCTGACGAAGGCAGGCGCTGCTGCAGCAGCAAATTATCCTTTCTGTACGATAGAGCCAAACGTTGGGATCGCAGCGGTCCCGGATCCAAGGCTGGATGTGCTTACGAAAATGTATGATTCTGCCAAGACGACACCGGCTATCATCGAATTTGTCGATATTGCCGGTTTGGTTAAAGGCGCTTCCAAAGGAGAAGGACTTGGCAACCAGTTCCTCTCGCATATCCGTGAATGTGATGCTATCGTCCATGTGGTTCGCTGCTTTGAAGATGATGACATCATCCATGTAGACGGCTCTGTCGATCCGATGCGTGATATCGAAACGATCGATATGGAGCTGATCTTTTCAGATATGGAAATGCTGGAGCGCAGAAAGGCCAAAACTGCCAAACTGGCGAAGAACGATAAGGCAGCAGCTGCAGAACTCGGTCTTATTGACAGGATCTATGCAGCACTGGAAGAGGGCAAAAGGATCAAGGATCTGGATCTGTCCGAAGAAGATAAGCAGACGGTAGAGGGATATGAGCTGCTTAGTTCAAAACCTGTTATCTATGCTGCAAATGTACTGGAAGATGACCTTGCCGATGATGGGAAGAATAATCCTCATGTACAAAAGGTAAGAGAATACGCTGAAAAGACTGGGGAAGAAGTTTTTGTCGTCTGTGCGAAGATCGAAGAAGAGATCGCTTCCCTGGATCCCGAAGAAAAAGAGATGTTCCTGGAAGAGCTGGGACTTACGAATACCGGTCTGGATCGTTTGATCAAAGCCAGCTATCACCTGCTCGGACTGATCAGTTATCTGACAGCCGGACCCACTGAATCCCGTGCATGGACGATCACAAAAGGGACACTGGCGCCGCAGGCAGCTGGTAAGATCCATTCAGATTTCGAACGTGGATTCATCCGTGCAGAAGTGGTTGCCTATGATGATCTGATCCGCTGCGGTTCCATGACGGCTGCCAAAGAAAAAGGTCTGGTTCGTTCCGAAGGTAAAGAGTATGAAATGAAAGACGGTGACGTCGTTCTGTTCCGTTTTAATGTTTGAGGTAAGTTTATTTTGGACACACAGGTAAATGATGCGATCCGAAATGAGATTGAACGGCGAAGAACCTTTGCCATCATTTCTCACCCGGATGCAGGAAAGACGACCCTGACCGAAAAACTTCTGCTTTACGGAGGCGCAATCGTAGAAGCCGGAATGGTCAAGGGAAAGAAAAACATGCGCCATGCAGTTTCTGACTGGATGGAGATCGAAAAACAAAGAGGTATATCTGTTACCTCTTCCGTTATGCAGTTCAACTATGAAGGCTACTGCATCAATATTCTCGATACCCCAGGACATCAGGACTTCTCGGAAGATACCTACCGTACCCTGATGGCAGCCGATTCGGCAGTCATGGTCATCGACGGATCCAAGGGTGTGGAAGCACAGACCAGAAAACTATTCAAAGTCTGCCGCATGCGCGGAATTCCGATCTTTACTTTTATCAATAAAATGGATCGTGAAGCCCTGGACAGCTTTGATCTGATGAGTGATATCGAAGGAGAACTGGGGATCGAGACCTGTCCCATCAACTGGCCGATCGGCTCCGGAAAAAACTTTCAGGGTGTCTATGATCGACAGCATAAGAAACTGATCAAGTTCTCTTATGACGGCGATACGATTGCCGGTAAACATGAAGTTGCTTCTGTATCGATGGAACTGACTGATCCGGCGCTCGGAGACTTAATTGGAGAAGAGGCACTCGAAAAGCTGCTGGAAGAGACAGAGCTTCTGGATGGTGCAGGCCATCCGCTGGACATGGAAATGGTCAGCCATGGGGAACTGTCTCCGGTCTTTTTCGGATCTGCGCTGACGAATTTCGGTGTGGAACCTTTCCTGGAAGAGTTCCTTCATATGACCAGTTCACCTCTTCCCAGACAGGCAAAAGAGGGCACCGTGAATCCACTGACAGATCCTTTCTCCGGATTTGTTTTCAAGATCCAGGCCAACATGAATCGGGCACACAGAGACCGTGTTGCATTCTTACGGATCTGCTCCGGTAAGTTTGAGAAGGGCATGGAAGTCTATCATTCGAAGGAAGGCAAAAAGATCCGTATTTCCCAGCCGACACAGCTGATGGCACAGGATCGCTCGATCGTTGATGAAGCCTATGCCGGTGATATTATCAGTATTTTCGATCCGGGCATCTTTTCGATTGGCGATACCATCTGCGACAGCAAGAAGATCGTGCATTTCCAGGGAATTCCTACCTTTGCACCGG
>JAFOIR010000029.1 GCA_017420625.1 Bacillota bacterium | reverse complement strand
CTTTCCGCCATCCTGCTCCCGACCGATGGGAGCATCACCATCGAAGGGATGGACATGCGTAAAGAGCCGAACAAGATCAAAGAGATCCTTAACATCTCGCCTCAGGAAACGGCCATCGCGCCTAACCTCACGGTCAGAGAAAACCTGGAATTCATCGCCGGCGTATATCAAATCAGAAAGCCGACGATAAAAATCAACGAAATAATACGCACCTTCAAACTAGAGGAACTGCAGAAGCAGAAAGCAAAAACCCTTTCGGGCGGCTGGCAGAGAAGACTTTCCATCGCCATGTCGCTCATCAACGACCCCAAGGTGCTTTTCCTTGACGAGCCTACTCTGGGCCTTGACGTCATCGCCCGGAAAGAACTCTGGGATATCATCGGAGGACTTAAAGGCAAAATGACCACCATCCTCACCACCCACTACATGGAAGAAGCCGAGGCTCTGTCCGACCGCATCGGGATCATGGCAGACGGCAGGCTCATTGCCGTAGGCACCGCTGAGGAGCTGAAGGACATGGCCGGCACTGAGATTTTCGAGGACGCCTTTGTAGCCATCGCAACAGGAAAGGCCGCAAGTGCTGCGGCAGGCGCTAAAGCCGCCGTGTCAGGTGAACCTTCCGAGGCTACCGTGCTCGACGAACCCCCTGAGGTCGCAACTACCGAGGAAGGGGGTGAGCAGAAATGAGAACTATGAATTTTGCCAGAAGGAATTTCAAAGAGCTAATCAGAGATCCGCTCAGCCTCATTTTCGCAATAGCGCTGCCCCTGTTCCTGCTGTTCATTTTCCAGCAGTTCAACATTCCATCGGACAGCTACAAACTTGAGAATTTCACGCCGGGGATCGTAGTATTCGGGTTCTCGTTCATCACGCTTTTCACGGCCATGCTGATATCAAAAGACAGAGGCACGTCGCTACTGATCAGACTCGGCACCAGCCCCATGCGGCCGGCGGAATACATTGCTGGGTACATGATTTCGATACTTCCGATAATAATCCTGCAGAATATTCTGTTCTTCGTGCTGGCAATCATTATGGGACTCAAAGCCAGCGTGTACATCATCCTGGCGATACTGGCATCCGTCGTGGTGGCGCTGCCATTCATCGCTTTGGGTATCCTTATCGGATCGGTTTTCTCGGAGAAAGCATCCTCCGGGATCTCCAGCATAGTGATCCAGCTGGTCTGCTTCACAAGCGGAATGTATTTCCCGAAAGAGCTGATAGGCGAAGCTTTTGCGCGGGTATGCGAAATACTGCCCTTTGAAAGCTGCGTGAATATAATCAAAGGGATCGCCAACAACGACATGGGCATCATCAGCGTCCGCAATCTGGTGGTGTTCGCCGCGTGGACCATCGTGATACTGATCGCAGCGGTGATTGTATTCAAGAGAAAAATGACGAGTGATAATAAATAGTTTAAAGATATTAAAACCCCGGGCGATGATGCTGCCCGGGGGTTTTTTATCATCGATCACGTCTCCGCATTCGGGAATCGCTGTCTTACTTTTCCGCACCCGGCAGGAGCGCTTTGAGTTCTTCAGATGTGAACTTGTATGCTGAATTGCAGAAGTGGCATTTGACTTCGATGCCTTCTTCTTCGGAAATGAGTTCTTTCAGATCGTCTTTGCCCAGAGTGATCAGGGCTTTGGCGATTTTTTCTTTGGAGCAGTCGCAGTGGAAACGCACCGGTGTCTCCTCCAGAAACTCGGGGTTCAGACCCTCCAGGATGTGCTGAAGGATGTCTTTGGGACCCATGCCCTTTTCCATCATGGCGGTGACGTTTTCCAGGCCGGCCATCTTCTGCTCAAGAGCGCTGATGGTCTCTTCAGTCGCTTCCGGCATAAGCTGGATTATGAATCCTCCTGCGTGGCGCACCGTCTGGTCCGTATCTACCATGACACCAAGGCCTACTGCTGAAGGGGTCTGCTCTGATACTGTGAAATAGTAAGCCAGATCGTCGCCGATCTCACCGGTCTGCAGCTCGACCTGCCCGTTGTAAGGCTCTTTGAGCCCCAGGTCCATGCTGACTGTCAGAATGCCAGGCATTAGGGATCCGCCTACGTCGAGTTTGCCCGGAGCTTTTTCCGGAATGATAACGTAGGGATTGAGAACGAGGCCTTTGACATCGCCGCGGCTGTTGGCCGTCACGGTCAGACCTTTTGCCGGTCCGTCGCCTTTTATCTGGAGAGTCAGAAGGTCGTTTTCACCCTTCATCATCGTGCCCATCATGGCTCCCGCCGCAAGCAGCCTTCCCAGCGCCGCCGTGGTGACCGGCGTCGTGTGATGGATCTTTCTCGCTTTTTCCACCATCCCGGTGGCGTCGACTGCAAAAGCCCTTATGCTTGAACCTGCCGCAGTAGCGCGGATGCAGGTGTTGTTGTCGTATTCTATGCTGTTTATATTGTTTGTGTTATCGTTTTTGTCCATTTTATCTCCTTGCCGTAAAGCTATTTCTTCTCACGCGCCGCCATGAATTTCTTGTAAGTCCCGTACTGGGCGTT
>JAFOIR010000258.1 GCA_017420625.1 Bacillota bacterium | reverse complement strand
TCCTTCCAACATCTGCAGCTGGAATCCGTATATGTACGGCATCCGCCCGAATCATTCCGCCTCCCAGGCTTACTATGATTCCATTATGCAGCTCTATGCCTCCTGGGGTGTTGACTACATCAAGTGCGATGATATCTGCCGCGAAGACATGGCCTCCGCTCATGACGAGATTGCTATGCTGCACGAAGCCATCCTTCGCTGCGGCCGTCCGATCATCCTCTCGCTTTCGCCCGGACCAGCCAAAATCACCGAAGCAGAGCACTACCGCAAAAACGCCAATCTCTGGCGGATTTCCGATGATTTCTGGGATACCTGGCCTCTTTTGAAAGACATGTTCCGCCGCTGCGAACTGTGGCAGGGACAGGCCACACCCGGGCACTATCCCGATCTTGACATGCTGCCGCTCGGTGTGATCGGCGGCCGCTTCGGAGACAAAACCGAACGCATCACCCATTTCACACCGGATGAACAGCGTACAATGTTGACACTCTGGTGCATCTTTGGCGCTCCGATGATGATCGGTGCTGAACTGACCCGTCTGGATGATTTTACACTGGACATGTTAACGCGGCAGGATATCCTGGCCATGCTTTCCTTCGGCGCGAATGCCCGTCAGCTTAAGCGCAGCGGGGAAGAGGCCATCTGGGCAAGCTGCGATCCCGAGGTCGATACGACCTATGTTGCCCTCTTCAACCTAAGTGATGAAGAGCGTGCCATCAATATCTGGACGGCGGAGCTTATCGCCAGAGGCCTTCGAAGGCGAGCGGCCGCCTCTTATCAGGAGCTTTGGAGCGGCCAGCAGGGACAGACCGTCACCGGTGCGATCGCCGAAAGCGTACCGCCCCACGGTGTCAAACTGATTCGAATCGAATAACCATAAAACAAGGGACTGTAGCAAAATTACAACCCCTTCATCGATTAAATTCGAGCATAAAATATGCTGTTTCTGAATCCGCTCCAAGTCGTTGGGGCGGATTCTTCATTTTACAAAACCGCCGCCCAACACTTTTTTGATTTTATGGGCGGCTGAATTAGTTGACAGACTATCTCTTCCAATCACTGGGTTTACAGCGATTCCTGGGTTATATCCCACCCAGAGATTTCAATGAATGAAAGAGTCGTCTGGGCGTGGGGTTTTTCCTGCAGACTATCCTTCCCAATCCGTGGATAGGATAGCTCGTCAGGATGATATCTATTCCAGGAATCGCAAGAATTTTTGGGTGGCGGAACGGTTTCAGAAGCTATATTCCCCAATCGCCTCCTCTGCAGACCTTTCACAGGTCTTTTCCCTGTGCATCGTATGATTTTTGCTTCACACTATTATTATTCCACAAAGAAAAGACCTTGATGACTGTTTATGCTCAGTGTTCTGCTTACAGCTCAAGGTTTTTCTTTGTTTTTACAGGGTTATTTTGCTACAGCCTCTTCGTTTTGACAACAGGATTTAGTAGAGTTAGAATCGATGGCTTCCGCCGCCGCCACTGTGGCCGCCGCTGCTGTGACTGCCGCCACCGCCGCCGCTGCTTCCGCCACTGCTGCTTCCGCCACCGCCGCCACCTCCGTTTGCAAACAGGCTAAGCGCTATTCTCAGGATAAACAGCACGATCATGCCCAACAGCAGACCAAGAGAAAAACGGGAGGAGGTCGCAAGAACCCGCTCAGAACCATGCGCATAGGTGAGCTTTCCCTGCGGTGAACCGAGCAGTGTTTCGTTCTTGGTCTTCTTATCGCGCATCAGAAGACCGAGGAACAGATAGTTCAGTAATATAGAAAGTGTCAGTGCCATCAGACCATTGCCGATATATTTCATCGGTCGGGCGATCCGGCTGCCTTCGAGAAGCGCCAGAACATCCTGGAAGCCTCGGCTGCAGCAGGTATACCAATCGCCGCTTCTGGCGTAGAGGTAGATATTATCAGCGATTGTTTCAGCATTGGTCCGGGTGATGAGACGATAATTCTCGCCGTCGCTGTAGAAGCCCAGTTCCCGCGACGTCATATTGATGAGCAGCATTGTGCCGCTGTCCCATCCCAAATACTGATGATACAGATTTTCGGCAATATCCTCAAAATAGTCGGGATCATTCACCGTGAGCAAAAGGGCATGTCCATAGGTCGTGAGCGGCTTCATCTCTTCCAGAAGCCGGGCTTCTTCTTCATCGGATAAAAGATCCGCCTGGTCAACGATGCTCGCTGTATAACCGGTCTGCGGATCGGTAAAGATCTTCTGGGTTTCATCGGCAAGAACAAGCTTCCCTCCGGCAAAAAGCAGCAGGGACAGCGCCGCCCCGGCAGTAAAGACAAGCAGAAGAGACTTAAGTCCTCGTCCGGCCTGTGTATAGAAGGAAGCGTTTTTCTCTGTCGCCACATTTCTAAGCTGCGGCAAAGGCCGGGTGGACAGCATGTTATATTGGCTGAGCACATGGATCAGTGCACCGGTGACAGATCCAAGCACAAAGATCGAGCCAGCGTAGAAATAATAGTCCACGACCGGATTGAGAAAACGAATGAGCCAGGCAGCGAACGCCGCAAGCAGCAGGATCACCGCGGCCGGGCGGATGTGTCCTTTGAGTTTGCCCACAGCCCAGGCACCAAAACCGATCAGGAGCAAGAGCTCAAAAAAGAGAAGGGAATAATGGCTCAGGATCAGCGCCAAAATGATAAAAGGAATATAACCCGCAAAACGTAAGACATAGCTGGTGATCACCTTGAACCGGTCATCCCTAGCCATCTGTTTTACGCGCTGCGTTTTAGCCCGCTGTCTCTCATAAAGCTTCTTGAACGGCCCCTTCAGCAGAACGCCATATGGCTCAGCCTGGCGCGCCCGCAGATGCGCCGGATCTTTATAATACCCTCTATCATTGGTCCTTAGGTCCCTTTGCCGGATCGCTTCATAGTTGTGGCAGTAAATCATCAACGTGACGAGTGCGAGACATTCCGAGAAGAACAGTCCGGTGGACGGCTGCATCGTGACGGCCAGATTCAGAAGGAAGAACAAAGGAACAGCCAGGATCAGGCTGAACAGCAGAAAGCGTAGGATACTGATCGGAAGATCACAGCTCATCTTGCCGGTCTGACCATTGACAGCAGCGTAGGCGACTCGTTTGCCCCGCCGGAAGGATAGGAACCATACCGGGAGCAGCGCATTTTCTGCCTGTTCATTGGACACCGGAAGGCCAGACCCCGGCCGGCTTCCTGCTTGCGGTCCACTGATCAGAACATGGTCACGAAGATAGCCTTTTTTTCGCATGCCCAGGATCACTGTTTCCGCTGCTTTGTCTTTGGCATCTTCGGCATAGACGCCGGGCGTAACGTCAGAGATGTTTGCGTAGGCACCTGCCAGATATTCAGGAGTGAAAGATTTTGCCTTAGTCAGATCGAAAGGCGCAATCTTCTCCGTGATCGTATCATCAAAAGAGGAAGAGGCATCGAAAGGAATATCAGAATAGCTTCCTTTTACCTCTACATTGACGACATCTGTTGTGGTAACAATGGAAGATCCTTCGAAAGCCTCTTTGATTCCGGAAAATACAGCATTTCCCTCGAGCCGCATTTTGTAGAGCCAGTAGGGTACATACAGCGGTCTCATCCGCTCGATATATTCTTTATCCCGGAAAATTCGTGGAGAATAGATGGCTTTTTTGGCCAACCGAAGATATTGGTTCTTGCATGCCTCTTTTGTGAGTGTAAAGGGAAGGATCCTGTCCGGTTTTTTGACGCCCTCGATCCGGGAAGAGAGGATGTTGGCGGCTCCGCAGTAACTGCAGAATCCGGTAACATCGAGCCCGGAGGTGATCATTTCTCCGCCGCACTGGGGACAGGTAAAGATCGAGACTTCCATCTCGTCACCGACCTGACTCTGTTTTTCCTGCTCGAGAGGCATGGCAGATTCTTTGGAACCGGTCCATCTCAGCCGACTGTCGCCGGGAAAGAACCGGGAATCACAGTATTCACAAACCAGCTTGCCTTCCTGGATATTGAAGACCAGATTGGCACCGCAATTCGGACAAGCGTACATTTGACAGCCTCCTTGGTAAAGAGTTTAAGGGTGTGTTCCTGATCAACTAAAAATTTATCTGAGGATTGTCACTCTCTTATATACTATGGCCGTAAAGAACCTTTTGAGTACCCGGGTGCTTCTTCCTTTGGGGTGCCAGAGGCTGCTTCCTGGGCATTGCTTTCGGTAAACCGATTGGCAAGAGTTAGTTTTGAAACAACCAGATCATATTCCGGAACGTGAACCGTATAGACAGTTACCGGTGTCCGGGTCCCGTAGCGATCGATTCCCATAATGGTCAGAACCGTTCCTTCCGGAAGCCGGAGAGGTTCTTGATAAACAGAAGAAGCCAGCGAGGGTATCGACCCATCCAGGGTATAGTAGTACTGAAGCCCTGCTCCGGCAAGATCAACTTCCGGGCCGCTGATTTCTATACATCCAAGTATTCCTTCATATGCGGAAGCTGCTGCAGAAGGTGCAGAATATGCCGGCAGAATCACCGGACCTTCGGAGATATATACTTTCTCGCCGGGAATCAGGGCGTTTCCTTTCCGACGGAACAGTTCTGAAACAGTCACGAATTCATAACCCTGTTCACGAAGCACAGGGATCGCCCGCAGGATCGCATCGATCGTCGGGCCAACCGTATCGTGCATCAGGATGATCGCTCCGTCTACGGTATCATACATGATATGGGAGTAGATCGCACTTTCATCGCGGCTTTCCCAATCCCGGGTATCGACCGTCCAGTAAATGATCGGATGCAGGATCGTCTCGCGGATCCGGTCCGAATAGCCGCCGCCGGGCGTACGGACCAGTTCCTGATAAGCTCCGCCCATCGCAGCATATAGAAAAACTTCGACATCTTCGACTTCACGGGTAATCTCGTCAGGACTAAGAGCTCCCAGAGAAGTATTATGACTATAGGTATGGTTTCCCAGAAGATGGCCTTCTGCCACCATCCGGGCAAGCAAATCCTCATTTCCGTCTGCATTCAGGTTCAGAAAGAACGTCGCGACGACGCCTAACTCCTTCAGACCGTCGAGCAATCTTTCTGTATTGCCCGAGGGTCCGTCGTCAAAGGTCAGTGCAATCAGCTTTGGCTCAGCGGAAACATCCCCGGACAATTCGGCAGGAGTTTCAGCTGATTCCTCTGAAGAGACAGCAGCCGATTCTTCCGCGGAATCTTCCGCTCGTACTTTGCTCAGATCCGAGAGCGGCATCAGTACCAGAACAGCAATCAGAAAAAGGAGAATACATTTCTTAATCGTACACATTTTTCTTCCTCCGACTAATCATCCTACTCCTTTATGAAAGTACTGTCAAGTACTCGAAATGGTGATAAAAGACCATATTCAAATCATGCCAACTGTGATACAATGGCATTATCCGTAAGTATCTTCTGGAGGGAATCTTCATGAAACGATATATACTGATTTCCATCATCAGTCTGACGATGCTCCTAAGCTCCTGTACCAGCTGCAGTCCCAAATCTGCCGAAGGTGATTCATCTGAGC
>JAFOIR010000257.1 GCA_017420625.1 Bacillota bacterium | reverse complement strand
TCGTTCCAGGCCCAGGCGGATCAGCGGCTGGCCGGTACGAAGGAATAACAGGACGAACTGTTCCGGATGTCCAACTGTCATCGCCACACATCCGGTAGGCGTTCAACGTAAACGCTTACCGGATTTTTTTCTGCGCACCCCTCAAGGGTACGCACTATTTTGTCAGAGGGGTATGCAAAAAGGGTACGCAGCTTTTGAAAAAGTGCGTACCCTAGCGGGCGAAGCGTTCACATCCACCACAGGGCTTTAGCCCGGTTAACTTCCGAGATGATCGGCTATGTCCCACCCCGACAAACTGGAATTTGTCAGTATCCCTTATAAATCCTTCCCATGCTTCATTTGGAATTCATTTAGTTTTTATTATAATTCCAGGATAGCGGGCATCTCTTCTCCGGGTTTATCCTTAAAGTATTGAGGCTGTTCGACAAAACCAAATGAAGCATACAGCTTCTTTGCTGTTTCATTTTCAGGCTCATAACTCAGCCAGCAATACTTCTTTTTACCGCTTGGCCAGGTTCGAATGAACTCTAAAGCCAGCTCCATTGCTTTTCTTCCGTATCCTCTGCCCTGATATCTTTTATCGATCATCAGTCTCCAGATGCAATAATTGTCAAAAATGAAATCCGGATCTCCTTCTTCTCTTTCTTCTTCAGAGGCCCCGCAGCCGATCATCAAAAAGCCAACAGGTTTGCCGTTACGGCATATGGCGAAAGGATAAGGAGGATAACCGTTCGTCAAAGCGACATATGCTTCCGCTAAAGAGCACATATTGGATGCTACGAATTCCTTTTGTTTCCTGTTTACATTCAACCCAAATAGTACTTTCACATAATTTTTATAAGTGATCTTTTCTAACGTGATAACATCTTTTTTCATTCGCTGAACACCTCCGCAGATCCGAATTTATCACCTTCGTTTTGCCATCTTTATGACAGCATATATATGTCACAGCAAAACGCTGTCACCATTTGCAGAGAGCTGTTTAATCTTACCGTTGTGTACGATGTACGCCTCACCTCTTAGTTCCTCAATGCCGTCTTTAACCAGTATGTAGCTGCCGTCTGTAATGTAACAGAAAGTTCTCCCCATACTGTCAGGCAATATTATCTCGTTGATATAGTTGAGGCCGTCCAGGGTTCTGTCTTTCCAATAGTTATAATGTGGCAAGATCGTTGTCTTTGTGAGACCGAGCCCGGTCAGGAATCTTTTATACTCGGGATCGACCGCCTCACCGTCCTCCTCGGGGGCGGCATAAACGGTTTCAGCGCAGTTCATGCTTCCGGCGCTGATTGCCCAAATGACACCGTCATAGTCTTTCAGCAGATCACCAAGCGCGATATCCCTGAAATAACGATTCTGCGACGGCGTGTGTCCGCCGCCGAGAATGATGAAATTCGCTTCCTGAATCAGCTCTTTTGCCTGAGAAGCGTTCCTATCGTCCACGCAGATAAAGCTCTCGAACTGAAATCCCGAATACTCAAAGCCATCTTTGGTATCGTTGGCGATAAAATCGTTGAACTCGAAGTCGTCGGGGCCGTCGCTGAAGTAAAGCGCACGGCACGGATCAGGAAACATTTTCTGCATTTCATCTATTAAATGGTTGTCAGGAATCATCTCGGATTTATCTTCGCACCCCGTTCTGTCTCTGAACGTGTTGCCTGTCAAAAAAAGGATCATACTTAACCTCCTTCGCTTTACAGCTTCAATACAGATTTGTCACTATATCAGCCCTTCTGAAAGAAGCATTTCAAGTACTCGCGCTTCCCGTTCAAGCATTACGGGATCCTTCGGCCCATGGTCTTTGGTCCGGTTGCTGAGAATAGCGGTTTCAGGCTTTACATATTTCAGTGTAAAATGTTCGTCTGATTCGTAGTCATCCAGTTTCTGCGGCCTGACGCCTTCTTCCACGTCGCACAGATAATAATAGTTGTCCTGTACGAAATACTCGTCCTCTTTCACCGTGCTCTTCTGAATCCGGTGGACACACCCGTATTCCCGTATAGAATCCGGAATCACGGTCAGTCCGGCTTCCTCGGCTGTCTCCCTGATCAGTGCATCGACGCTGCTTTCTCCGGGTTCGATCCCCCCGCCCGGGAATTTATAGTAGTCATACTTCTGGCTGTGGATCATGGCGATCTTACCGTTTCTGATAATGATACTTCTGGCAGAATCCCGCGTAAAAGTATGCGTGCATCCACCATAATCCTTTTTATCCATTTCAAACAGCAGTCTCATTTGCTTATGACTCCGCAAAACAACGATTCAGTGATGTCCCAACCAACCGGCATTTATAGCGGCATCCTGCGCAGATTTTCCAGTACGTGAAAGAAGTGCACTGCCAGGAAGAAGGCCCCGGCCACTGCTAACGGCGTGTTCTGTCGCCAGAGACCTACGGACGTCTTACAGATCTTTCTTTAAAACGATCTTCTCCTCTGTCCGGTGATCTTCGTAAAAGCCATGCGCAAGAAACAGTCTGACCGCCGGGTTATCGACGGCGATATCATCGTAAAGAACGGTGATCCCGTTTTCTTTTGCCGCG
>JAFOIR010000256.1 GCA_017420625.1 Bacillota bacterium | reverse complement strand
ATCTGCCGGGGGAATGGTCACGTGAAGACCTTCTGGTCCGTCGGGCAGCACTGTATTGCCTGCGCGAAGGAAGCCACGGAGAGGCAGCTGCCGGACCGGATCGTGCTGGCCTGTCTTTTGCATGATGCCGGGGAATGCTATCTCTCGGATGTGCCGCGGCCGATCAAAAAGGAAATGGCTGTGTATCAGACCATAGAAGCAAGGGTCCTTTCTGTCATCTATGAGACTTTTCTCGGTTCTGACCTTACAGAAAAGGAAAGCCGCACGGTGAAAGAGATCGACGATGCCATGCTTTCATATGATCTGGAATATCTTCTCGGGGAGGAACAGACAGACGCGATCCCGGAGATCCATGTCGAGCTGTCCTATGAGGTGCGGCCGTTTGCGGACGTCGAGGAAGAGTATCTGGAACTGTACTATCAGTACTCCGGCGCAGAGAGACCGAAGACCGTGTGTATTGAGGAACTGGCGGATGAATTTGAAGCCATGTTCGACGGCTGGTCACAGTTCCTGAATAAAAAGACATGTGAGATCATTTCTCTGCCGGATGCCGACAACGATTACGCGGACCGCGAGGACGAAGACGAAGAACTCTATGATGAGATCGCGTTTTCGGACGATTATGTCCGGCTTCCGGATAAATACGAGCTCCGGGAAAAGAACGTGATGTATGATTTTGCGGAATCCATAGGAGGAAACCTGGGTGACCGGCTCTGCAGCGCCCTGCGCGGCCGGCATCCGTACCGGTATTTTAAGGACACTGCGGACCGGCTGGGTCTTCTGCAGGAATACTATGACTTTCGGTTTGCCGCATACTGCAGGTTTGCGGAAGCGTGGTGTGAGGAGAACGACGTTAAGTATCATCATCGTAGAAAAAAGAAGAAGAACCTATGATGAGATCATGGCGTTTCTGAAAGCGGAGGAATAATCGATGACGTTATCGCGGGAAGATGGACAACTGTATTATAAACTTTGGCTGCCGATGCTCGATTTTGTAAACAGGAAGTATCGAATTAACCGTAAACTGAAGAGCATTGCGACAGCAAAAGAACTGGATCCGGCAGTTGTAAAAAAGATCGCGAACAAGCTGTGGTCGGATGTCACAATAATAGATGATTATCTGAATGAAAACCCTGATCTCCCGCATGACCACAGGAAGATTATCCGAAGTTGGAAACGACGGATTCAGGGAAAGTTCATGATGGAACGGCATCTAAAAAGGGGTACGATCTTCATTTCTCTCGAAGATGAAGAGGTGTATCAGGTGAGTGGCATCATATCGAGTTGGGAGGAGATGTTTTTTGGAGCTCCAATGCCGTTGATGCTGGAAGCGACATTTATGCCATTCCGGGATGTTATCATCTCCGATGGCTTGGTGATGCCCTACAACATCCTTGTTGGAGGCGGCATGAAACAAAAGTTCAAGGATGTATATATGACTGCAAAAAAGAGCGGCCGGGTCCATCAGTCGCTCTAAGAAAACGGTTTGAGTGAGAAAAACTCAGGAAGTACAGGTTGATACTTCCTTGGAACAGGATTGAAGAATCCAGAATTCTGAAAATCTGGAATTTCCGGTTATCAGCCAGCTGTCGGACATCGCAAGAAACATGTGAAAAGACCTTTTGAGGTGTCGATATTGAACGACAAGTTCAATGACAAGCCCATCAGAATCGGATATAATAGAGCCAGAGGCTCCTGCCTCAGAGCTCTGGAGAAAGAAGAATCGTCATGACAATCGCTATTGATAAAGTAAGAACAGGACAGCAGATCCGTCTGCTGATGGAAAAACGCGGGGTAACGGTAAGAGACGTGAAGAATGCGCTCTCACTGGCCTGCGTGCAGAGTGTCTATCACTGGCTGGATGGCCAGAGTATGCCCACATTGGACAATCTTTACGTCTTAAGCGATCTGCTGAAGGTGCCGATGGATATGCTGGTCTGCGGAAACCGGCTCTATGATCCCGGAATGTATGTGCCGAAAGGCGCCGAGCGCCTGCTTCGGTATTACAGGATGATTCAGGACTACATGGCAGCATGAATCAGTAAGGATCATACAGAAAGACTTATTCCCGGCCCGTCGCAGATCAGCGGTGAGCCGGGTTTTACTTTTAGAAGAATGCTTGTGTCAGGAAGAAGAGGTGATTTCATTGAATGATTATAAACTGGTGGCACCGGATATAGACAGTCTTCTGAATTGTTTTGAGCGGGGATTCCTGAACCCCTCTGCGCCGTCAGAAGATTTGTGTAAAGCAATGGATCCGCTGTTTGAAATGCTGCGGGACCTGGCTCCGCTGCGGAAAAACAACGAAGCCAAGGCGATATGGGTCACAATTCCAAGAGGCTCTATTGAAGACTTTGGTTCTTATGAGGACATGCTTGAGTGGGGCGATGTAAAGAACCATGAAGAATATGAACAGTACTGGCTGGAGGAATACCCGGATCCTGTCTGCTGGTATGAACTGGTCATCGCAGAAGCCTTTTATCAAGACGGTTCCAGATGGTTCAGGGCAGTTCACTTTGGCGACAAACCGATCATCAATGCGCATTTTGATTATGACGCTGAGAAAACCGGATTCACTAACAGAGAGGAAGCCGCCATTGCTCTCTGTTCTCTCCTGACGGAAGCAGCTGGAGAATCCATGCAGAAGCTGAAGGATGGCACTTACAATGAATTTGTAAAAACCCACCTGCCTTATTCGTTCAGAACAGGCATAATTCCCCGGGCGGTCCTTTGGGAAAGGGAACCGGAATGGAAGGAAAGCGATCTGGAAGGACTTCCGGCAGAGACGATCAGTGCATTCCGTGCGCTATTAAACAGCGGCATAAACCGCAGGAATCGTATCGGAAGACTGAAAAGCATGACGGCGAACGATTTCTTCCGTGCCTGTGCGCTTGGTTATAAAGCGTGCGGGTACAACGGTTCGGAGCTGCTGCCTGTCGATCAGTATTTTCTTCATGGCGACGGCAGGGATGAAGGTCTGAGCGGACGGGGACATGGACTGAATGCAGGCCCGGGCATTGATTTTGATGATCCGGTAGCCTGGGATGAATGGTATTTTCATCGGGAACAGCACGGGGGACATCCATGGGAAGTCTGCCGTGGCGGGAATAGTACGCATGTTGATCTATATGTGATGCACGACCGGCGTGACCTTGACTTTAAATACAGAACAGGGGAAATTT
>JAFOIR010000255.1 GCA_017420625.1 Bacillota bacterium | reverse complement strand
GCGTCCACCAGCTTGACTTCCCCAAGTCCAGCCTTGTACCACGCGCCCGGGCCACGGATCCAGCACCCGGCTCCGCCGGTAGCTCCCGCAGCGCCGGCGAAAATTCGGAATACATAGCTTGCTACGCATCACGGCAAAAGCAAAGGCCCAGGCTCTCGCCCAGGCCCGGTTGCCGTCATAGCTCATCTCATCTGATACAGCGTATCCACCAGCACCGTGCCGCCCCGGATCTTCTTCGGCATCAGCTTTCCCGGCACGATCAAACCCACCTTGAAATCTTCCAGCTTATGCTTCGTCTTCAAGAACTCCTCCTCCCATTCATTCAGCTCACCCAGCTCCTTATCCACGCCCATACTCTTCAAAAACAGGTCCTTAGACCTCTGTGGCATCCCGGCGCATTTGACCGAATAATACGGTTCCTTCACCGGCTCCAGGTCCTCCATGGTCACATGCTCGATGTAGGTCTTCTGCCGCACAAAATATCCCACATCCCAGCAGGCTTCCAGCTTCCAGCAGCAGAACGCTTTCGGATCCACCTTGATGCCCCGGATCTGATCTGGAGGCAGGTCACAGTGAATCGAATCAGTATCCGCATAGATGAATCCCGGCTGGTCCGGCCCATGATAATTCTGCTGTGCTGCACGAATGGTAAAATTTCGGGCGTAGCTGGTGATGGCGCTGCCTACGGGAATATACCCCGGTGTCTTGTCATTGGCCGCCACGGTTCTGTACTTGATGGTCTTATCCTCCATGACCACCGCCACTTTGAAATTGCTGTCCGGTGCTGCCGCCATCTTTCCGTACAGGTTATTGAGGAAGAGCTTGGCCAGCTCTCTCATTGCTCCCTTGCTGTTCAGCTTCACCTTCCTCCATTTGTCGATGTATTCATCAAAAACACCCAGGATCGTCCGGAACCAGCAGCCGTCAAGGATCTCGAAATCATCCAGGACATAATGCTCCCGGATCAGCTGGAAGTCCGTCATGGTCAGTGTCATCTCCACGATGGCCGGGCGATCCTGCCCGTCTACGCCTGTGTAGTGATCCCAGTAGCTGTTAGTCTCCGCGATATAGATATCGCTCGTTTCCAGGGCTTCCGTGGATTTATAGAAAACGGAATTCTTCACCTGGATGAATGGCAGCATACCCGGTTTCAGATAGAACCTTGTGCGGATCCTCACGAAATAATAGGAATCAAAGGCCAGGGCTTCCGCAGGAATCAGGTTTCCTCGCCAGAAATGAGGCAGGCCGATGGGAAACACGTTCCCGGATTCACTGTGCATCATCGAGGGATAAAGGGAATTTACGTCTGCAGTGGTTCCGTCATGGTATACCTTACCTGCTTTACCTCTGGCCAGGTAGCACCACCCGCCCCGGTAGGACCTGCGGATGTATGCTCCGATGGAATCAGAGCCATACACCTTCGGATCCAGCTTGTATTCATAGAGATTGGGAAAATATTCGTCATATGCTGTTTTGGACAAGGTAGTCTTGAAATCTGCCAAGCAGCAGCTTCCGATGGTCAGCTTAGTCTGCCCCTGCTGCCTCATGATCTCCAAGGCTTCCTTGACCACCAGGACGTCATTGGCTATATAGTGCTGCTCTTCGCCGGTGATCTCGCATCCGGCATACCGGAATCCTTTGTATTCCATATCCAGCTTCTGGTGGAGAGTCTTGAATCCCTGTCCGATCCGCTTCACGGAGAAGGGAAGCAGCTTCAGGCTGTCCCGGATCTCCAGGTAATAGCGTTTGTTGAGTTTCACCGTGATCCGATACCATTGGCCCATGTCAGAGATGGAATAGTTCACGGTCCTGGCTTTCATCTCCCATCGCTTGAGGAAGCGGAAATCATCTGCCTCATCCTCCAGGGAGATCTCCTCGGTTTCGTTTGACTTCTTCACCGCTGCCTGCGGATATCCCAGATCCACCAGGAGGTAATTGAGCCAAAACGTGCCGTCAAATTTGAGATTGTGATAATACACGATGATGTTACAGTTTAGCTTCCGGAAATAGTCGAATTGCTCACCGATGCTGTGGAAGATGTGGACGTCATCGGTTCCCAGCTCTACACAGGCCGCAGCCCAGACCTCTGTGTGTTCCTGCCCTTCATATACCGTTGTCTCGAAGTCTCCCATGAATACCCTGGCAGGCTTTTTCTTCTCCGGCACATCAATCTTCCTCCCCTTGCTCGGTGAGTTCCAGGGATTCCGAAGCTGTCAGCGGCCTGCCCCGGAGGATCGCTGCAAATTTCTGCACCAGAGCATTGACGGCTTCACGCCCATTTTCCCGGTATCGGTCACCACTGCCCTGCAGTGCCTGGGTGATCAGCTCACCGATGGCCTGGGCGTTTTCTGCGATACGGGCAGCGACAGCATCCCGGCCTTGATCTGCTATGGCCTGCTCCAGTACGCTGCGGAGCCTGTTGGCGTCCTCTTCCTTATACTGCCCCAGAGGGTCCCGTTTATGCTTCCACCAGGATTCCTTGATTTCCCTGTTGTCTATGACGTAAAGGATCTCCTCTATAGTGTTCAGCGCAAAAGCTGCTTCCTGCGGCGGTTCACCCCGTGGAACTATCGGCGAACCGCCCCGATCTTCGATGAACTTTCTCCGTCTGGTCTTGGCGGCTTTCTTCGCCTGTTCGGATCTCTTCTGTGTCCTTTGCTTTGTACCGGAGACCTTAACCCCTTCGGGAGACGTATAAACTGCTTTCTTATAAAGAGCGGCTGGCCGGATCTTGTCCAGCCTGCGGATCGTTGCTTCCGTTACTCGTTTCGGCAGCTTCGGCACTACGGAATCCGGAAACGTGTAGCCTCTCGCTTCGGCAGATCGGATAAATCGCTTGATCCTTCGGATATGCTGCTTTGCCTGCCGTTCCAGCTCCAGCTGGGCTTCCGACTTCCTGCTTTTCTTCAGCGCCTTTTTCGCGGCCTTTTCGCCCTGGGCCATATGATCACCTCATTAAAATAAGATCAGGGACCGGGATCAGATCCCGGCCCCTGTTAAACCGGATCTCAGATCAGGCTGCAGGTGATGAAGCTCTTCCCGGCGTAGTTTTTGGATTCCTTCCGGTAGACGTTGAGCTGGATGTTGTCTCCTTCACCGGCCTCGGTCATTTCGTCCACGATGTCGGTGAGCGAGTCGAGGAAAGCCTCGCTGCCGGTGGCGTATTTCAGTCCTTCCTTGTCCACCACGATGACCTTGCGGTAGTCCTTGCTGCTGCTCTTCTCGTTGTGGACGTCCAGGATGGCATGCCATGCGTACCCGATGACCACGGGACCGTCCTGGGTCAGAGCGTCCAGGCTCTGGGCATCCCCGGTATCCTTGATCATGATGCGTTCCTTGGCGCTGAGATCTCTGCTGGTGTACGCGATGTTGACTTTGTAACCTTTCATTGTGATATTCTCCTTTTCATTTACGATTTTCGATAGGTTTGGCTCGGTCCAGGAATTCCTGTTCTGACATGGAGTAAATGCGCTGGTAGGTTTTGCTCTTGGTGCAGTTCACCGCCTTGGTCACGGTGCTGTCAACGGCCTGCCGGATCCGCTTCATCAGCAGCGGCTCGCTTGGGAAGCTCCCGGCGAGAAGCACCGTTTTATGAAACGGTTTCTGAAGCATGAGATCCAGACACAGGACGTCCGCTTCCGTGACGGTCAGCGTTCTGGTGACCTGCGGTTTTCTGGGCATTGGCTGTCCTCCTTTCTGTTTCTGTTTTTTGTTCGCCTTTCACATCTCCGACAATGTGACCAGGCCGCCGGTGCTGCCCCGGCGCTAAGGTCTGCCGCCTGGATGTGACCGGCGAAGCCGGTCAAGAGATGCTTATGCTTCCTCCTT
>JAFOIR010000254.1 GCA_017420625.1 Bacillota bacterium | reverse complement strand
CCCAGACCTTTGCCCATGGGAGTAGCAGCCTTCAAAGCCTTGGTATCGAACTGAGGATGCAGCAGGGTGTCCAGGTTACGAGGATCGATCATCGCGACGGCTTCCTTGGGAGTTCTCATTCCTTCGTCAACCAGATCGCAGGCGATCTTCAGAGCAGCCTGAGCGGTTCTCTTACCGTTACGGGTCTGCAGCATGTACAGTTTACCGTGCTCAACGGTGAACTCCATATCCTGCATATCGCGATAGTGGTTCTCAAGTTTAGCGCAGACATCCACGAACTGCTTGAAAGCTTCGGGGAATTTCTGTTCCATTTCGGTGATGTGCATAGGTGTACGAACACCAGCAACAACATCTTCACCCTGTGCATTGGTCAGGAACTCACCAAACAAACCTTTGGCTCCGGTCGCGGGGTCACGGGTAAACGCAACACCAGTACCGCAGTCATCACCCATGTTGCCGAATGCCATGGACTGTACGTTAACAGCGGTACCCCAGCTGTAGGGGATATCATTGTCACGACGATAGACGTTGGCACGCGGGTTATCCCAGGAACGGAAAACGGCTTTGATAGCGCCATAGAGCTGTTCTTTAGGATCAGACGGGAAATCTTTTCCGATCTTCTCTTTGTACTCAGCCTTGAACTGTCCGGCCAGAGTCTTCAGATCTTCAGCGGTCAGCTCGACATCAAGCTTAACGCCTTTTTCTTCTTTCATCTTGTCGATGAGAGCTTCGAAGTATTTCTTACCGACTTCCATAACAACGTCGGAATACATCTGAATGAAACGACGATAGCAGTCCCAAGCCCAACGAGGATTGCCGGATTTCTCAGCGATAACTTCGACAACATCTTCATTCAGACCAAGGTTCAGGATCGTGTCCATCATACCAGGCATAGAAGCACGAGCACCAGAACGAACGGAAACCAGCAGCGGGTTCTCTTTGTCACCGAACTTCTTGCCGGTGATCTCTTCCATCTTAACGATATACTCTTCGATCTGTCCAAAGATTTCATCGTTGATCTCACGACCATCTTCATAATACTGTGTGCAGGCTTCTGTCGTGATAGTGAAGCCCTGAGGAACGGGAAGACCGATATTGGTCATTTCGGCAAGGTTAGCACCTTTACCGCCAAGCAGTTCACGCATATTGGCGTTGCCCTCGGTGAACAGGTAGACCCATTTTCTGCCCATGTTGAAAGAACCTCCTAAGATTGTTTCTATTTGAAATCCTGTTATTTCAGGAATCAAAAGCTGAATTTATCACTGAAATAGTTGTCAAGGTCGCTGATCGCGATCCTCTCCTGCTCCATGGAATCTCTGTGACGGATCGTGACACATCCGTCTTCCAGGGTATCGAAGTCAATCGTCAGGCAGAAAGGTGTTCCGATCTCATCCTGACGGCGATATCGTTTTCCGATGCTTCCGGTCTCATCATATTCGACATCGTATTTTTTCAGAAGATCCTGATAGATCTCTGTCGCCTTTTCACCCAGCTTTTTCGAAAGCGGCAGTACGGCGATTTTTACAGGTGCCAGAGCCGGATGGAAATGAAGAACGACACGGGTGTCATTTTCTCCAACCTGCTCTTCATCATAAGCATCACAGAGGAAAGCCAGCGCAACGCGGTCGGCACCCAGAGAAGGCTCCACTACATACGGAATGTATTTCTTGTTCGCTGTCTGGTCGAAATAGCTCATATCCTCGCCGGAATGCTCCTGATGACGGGAAAGATCATAATCCGTACGATCGGCAATACCCCACAGTTCTCCCCATCCGAATGGGAAGGTGTATTCGATATCGCTGGTACCTTTGCTGTAGAAAGCTCTTTCCTGTTCGGAATGCTCTCTCATTCTCAGATGATCTTCTTTCATGCCCAGACGCAGCAGGAAATTCCAGCAGAATTTCTGCCAGTAATCATACCACTCCAGATCGGTTCCGGGTTCACAGAAGAATTCCAGCTCCATCTGCTCAAATTCTCTGGTGCGGAATGTGAAATTACCGGGAGTGATTTCATTACGGAATGCTTTTCCGATCTGACCAATTCCAAAAGGCACTTTCCGTCTGGTTGTCCGCTGGACATTTTTAAAGTTCACAAAAATGCCCTGTGCAGTCTCAGGCCGCAGAAACACGGTATTCTTTGCGTCTTCGGTGACACCCATAAAGGTTTTGAACATCAGATTGAACTGACGAATTCCGGTAAAATCGCTCTTCCCGCAGGTCGGGCAGGCAATGCCGTGTTCCGCGATAAAGGATTCCATCTGTTCATTCGTCCATCCATCAACCGGTGACTCAGGGGTTTCCCCTTTCTCAAAGAAGTAATCCTCGATCAGTTTATCTGCACGGAAACGGGACTTGCAGGCTTTGCAGTCCATCAGAGGATCATCAAAATTGGCGACATGTCCGGTTGCGACCCATGTCTCCGGGTTCATGATAATCGCACTGTCCATACCAACATTGAGTGAATTCTTGGCTATGAATGCATCCCACCAGGCTTTTTTCACGTTATTCTTCAGGGCAACGCCTAAGGGGCCATAGTCCCAGGAATTCGCAAGTCCGCCGTAGATTTCGGAACCAGCATAGACAAATCCTCTGGTTTTGGCCAGTGCAACGATCTTATCAAGTGATTCTAACATATTTCTTACCTTTCCTGATAACAGACACGTTATCTGAATTAGTATAACAAAAGCGCAGATGGCTGTCAAGGTGAGCCGGTAATTTTTCCAAGGAAGCCGAGAGAAGTATATCCATGCTCTGTCTGCTCCGCCAGATAGTCTGTTACTGCTTCATGGATCTGTTTTCTGACTTCCTCGCTCACTTTAAAAGCGTAAGCTTTTCCAGGCGGTTGTTCGATCATATACCGAAGTGCCCGTAAAGCTCCCGGACTGATTCTGATGCCGGCTCCAACCGTTGCTTTTCTCTGACATGTACTGCAGAAAACACCGCCGACAGAAGGCTGAAATAAAACCGGATCGACAGAAAGATCATGAATATCATCTTCGTGAGCCAGTTCTCCGCGGCAGCGGCTGAGTTCCGGATAGAATCCGTTTTGTGCAAGGATCCGAAAAACCGTAACGTCAGCAGGGAGTGATTCCATTCCTTCTTCTGCTCTTGTCTCCATCAGAAGTCCCCGCAGAAGCATGGACAATAATTCTTCGTTTTCCTGCCCCTCAAGACAGAATGTTTCTCCGACTTCCAGCATCCAGCTGGCATAGGAAAGCTTGAACAGATCTGTCCGAAGCGAATAGAAGCTTTCGATCAGGGATCCTTCCTTGATGTAGTAAAAGGTTTGTCCGTGTGTCAGAACCAGTTCCACATAGGAAAACACGCCTGTTAAAGCACGGTATTTGCTTCTGGCGCCCATCGCACCTTTTGCGAGCACCGTGATCCTGCCCATTTCCCGGGTAAGAAGGACGAGCCGTTTATCTTTATCCCCCATCGGATCTTCACGAAGAACGATTCCGCGGACCTTTATTTCTTTCATTGAAGTTCCTTTTTATCGAATCCGAAGTTTTTGATCAGATATTCGCTGTCTCTCCAGCGTTCCTTGACTTTGACAAAAAGCTGCAGGTTCACTCTTGTCTCCAGCATCTTCTCAATATCTTCTCTTGCATAGCTGCCGATCTTCTTGATCATCATGCCGCCTTTTCCGATAATGATCGGTTTGTGGCTTGCTTTCTCACAGATAATGGTTGCATCGATATCGATCAGATCCTTATCTTCCCGTTCTTTGAAAGAATCGATCACAACTGCCAGACCATGCGGAATCTCCTTTGAAAGCAGCTTCAGTGCCTTCTCTCTGATCAGTTCCGCCGCAATCTGCTTTTCCGGCTGATCAGTCAGCATATCTTCCGGGAAGAAGAACGGTCCTTCCGGCAGTCTTTCCCGGATGACCCGAAGAAGCTCATCCACATTCTTCCCGGTCTTGGCACTGACCGGAACGATCTCTTCGAAGTCAAACAGTTTGCCAAACTCCTCTGCCGACAGGATCAGTTCATTCTGACTGACCGTATCGATCTTATTAATCACCAGAATCGCTTCCATACCACTCCTGGCAATCTGTTCGATCACATCTTTATCTGCCTGTCTGGGATGTCCGGCTTCAACGATCAGCAGGACAAAATCAACGTCTGAAATCGTACGGCTGGCTGCTTCCACCATGTATTCTCCCAATTTATGGGTCGGTTTGTGAATACCTGGTGTATCGATCAGAACGATCTGTGTATCCTCATCCGTAAGTACTCCCTGGATCCGGGATCTCGTCGTCTGCGGTTTGCTGGATGTGATCGCAACTTTCTCTCCCAACATATAATTCATCAGTGTAGACTTGCCTACATTCGGTCTGCCGGTAAGAGAAACAAAACCTGATCTGGTCATAAAAGAACTCCTTTTCAGTAAAAAACCGAGGCCGAAAGAAATTCCAGCCCCGGTCGGGATGGTCGCCTGCTTTGATCCTTGGCTTAGTTCACTGGCTGCTGTATAGAAAGTTTGATTGTCTGGTACTTATCGGATCAATTGGACGAAAAAATTTTTATAACATACCCCATGTCATGGGTCCGACGATCCCGTCAACCTCCAGACCATGGGTGCTTTGAAAACTGCGAACTGCCTGTTCTGTCGCCTGTCCGAAGATGCCGTCTGTCTCCAGGCCGGCACCATAGGTATTCAGCATTTCCTGCAGTTCAGTAATATATGACCCTTCATCTCCATAAGAGACTGTTGGGTATCCTTCTCGTTTTTTCGAAGAGGAGTTCGCGTTCTGCGTGACCTCCTGGGCAGGCTCAGGTGTTTTGCTCTCACCTGATCCGGCATTGTAAAGTGCCTGCCATGTCATTGGTCCTACTACGCCGTCAGAATCCAGTTTTTGCGCTTTCTGGAAACTGATGACCGCACTGTAGGTAGCATTTCCAAAGTCGCCATCCTCTTCCAGGTCATATCCGAGTTTATTCAGAATCTTTTGCAGCGCCAGAACATCATCTCCGTATGAACCAAAGTCAACGGTCTCCCGGTCTGCAGCCTGAATATCGGATGGTTCTTTAGTCGAATCTGTCCTGGACGGCGGAACCCAATTGTCATTTCCGAGCATCTGATCCACATAGGCATTGATGATCCATCCCCAGGTATCTTCCCCTACGATCCCATCGGCAGAAAGTCCTGCTTCTTTTTGTACGGAGGCAACGATCTGTTCGGTGATCGATCCAAAGTACCCGCTGCTTGGAACATCGTATCCGATCGCTCGCAGATAATCCTGCAGTTCGGAGACGTCCTCGCCGGTCATACCCGTTTGAAGCATTTTTCTGGTACCTGCAGCCGATCCCTGATAGATCGGATGGTCCCAGTAGTTGGAAGAATCATAGGAGCCTGGCTGTACGCTAGTTCTGACATCGAGCCCTCCGGCTGATGCATAAAGGCCTATGATGATATCACCGTAAGAGCGATGCATCGTACGCGCTTCTTCCAGTGAATCATACACATCCGGATCATATCCCGGAACCGCCCAGCGTCCGCCTAATCCTTCCCAGCTTGTCCGGCAGCCTCTTTGTATCAGGCCGAATCTGGGATCCAGCAGGTCTCTCCCTTCAGGAAGAAAATCTGTACTGGCATAGGCAAACAAATGCTGGATATGCGCTTCCACGCCTTCTTCGACACTGTCAAACCGGGCATAGTCGCTGGAATCATGATTGAATAGGCCGCAGAAGTTCATATAGGAATCATCGACATCTCCGCCATGACGAAGATATCCTGTTTCCAGAATAGCCTGGAAGAAAGCGATATCACCACGGATCCCGTACATATCTCCAAAGTACAGATACGCTTCAGCAACTCTCTTCGCATGGCTTTCACTGATCTCGCTGTTGCGGGAACAGAGAAAATCCACCATGGAATCAGCACTCATCGTACTCTGTCCGAGAATCGGATTATTGTACCACTCCGGATGACTGGAAACATCGAGGTCCGAACCTTCGTTATGGACATCGTAGGATTCCAGCTTTTCTCCGACCATCACCTTGAACTCTTTCCACAGTGCCCAATCATTTTCTGACATGGAGAGTGGACAGATCTTTCCGTTTGCATCATAATGACGAACCAGATGATCCATAGGAAGATCATATTTCCACAAAAGGTAGGCGGCAAGATCGATCGTGTTCTGCATGGCCATGTCGTAATCTCCGTCGGAATTGATACACATTTCAATTCCGATCGAGTTCGTATTGCTGATCGGTGTAGCGTAGCTTTTATAGCGTACCCCGCTGTGCCATGAACCTTCTGAATCATCGATGATCTGGATCACTGAATGATCATCCACAAAATAATGAGCGGAGGCATCTCTGTCTGCGCGGCTGAAATACTCATAATGGCTTTCAGCATCCGCACCGGCATTGGTGTTCCCCGTATCGTGGATCACGATGTATTCTACCGTATTGTTTGGAAATTTGTTATAGCTTATTTCGTACTTTTTGAAAGAAATCCCGGATGCCAGACCGTGATTGCTTTCGACCCCGTTTTTTGCAGCAGCATGACCCGAAAACAGACCGCTGAACAATATAGTCATGATTACGATGCCTGCTGCTATCTCTCTGTATCCTTTTCGCAAGCAGTCTCACCTCCTTTTTCTACGCAAAAAAGGATGCTAAAATTATAGCATCCTTTTCCATTTCCGTCAACTATTGAAGGCCGTAGAAATGCGCTAAAATTGCGTCCGCAAGGGGTACTGCCTCCTTCATTTGAGCACCTTTTTCAACCAGTACTGTGATGGCGATATCTACCTTTCCATCCTTCACCGTATAACCTGTGAACCAGGAATGAGCATCGTCATCTTCCCCTACCTGAGCGGTACCCGTTTTGCCGTATACTTCATAGGGATAACCCGACAATCTGGCTGCTGTACCATACTCGGTCACACCTTTCATCAGATTTTCCAGAAAATCTGCTTCCGGCTTGGTCATGACTGTTCCCCAGATCAAGGGATCCACGCTGCGAAGAACATTTCCCTTGGAATCCGTAACAGCCTGTGTCAGATACGGCTGATAGAGAACACCATCATTGGCAATGGCACAGGTCAGCATGTTCATGGCGAAAGGTGTTACCAGCGTTTCGCCCTGTCCCATGGCTGTCTGCGCAACCATTGAATCGACATCTGTTTCGGATAACTGGACTTCCGAAGCATTCTGATCAAGAATAAAGTCAAAGTCATTGCCCAGTTTTACATAGGAAGCCGTTCCAACCAGGGCTTCCCATCCCATATCGATTCCTGCCTGTCCGAAGAATCCGTTGCATGAGTAGGCAAAGGCATCTTCGATCTCTACATAGCCATGTGCACGATGGTCACTGCACATGATGATCTGTTCACCGATCTCCAGTTCTCCGTCACAGTCATAGCTGTAGCCTCGCCACGCAGGCATATTGCGGTACATCGCCAGAGCGGTAATGATCTTGAAGGTCGAGCCCGGCGGATACAGTCCCATCGTCGCTCTGGCATACAGCGGACCTCTTTCATCATTGATGATTGTTTCCCAGTCATCCACGATTGCTTCCGGATCAAAGGAAGGATTGGAGACCAGAGTCAGAATCTTACCTGTCGAAGGTTCAGAAATGACGACAGCCCCCTGAAAATCACCCAGCTGTTCATAGATATAATTCTGCAGATCGATATCGAGGGTTGTCTGTACATTGCATCCCTGAACTTTTTCTTCGCTTGCCCAGCTCTGCAGCTGGGAAATCAATGTAGACGGTTCCATCAGAACACCGGAAAGGATCGCTTCGAGTCCCGACTGGCCTCGTCCGATATATCCAACCACATGAGCAGCCGCTTCACCGTAAGGATATCTTCGGATTTCGCTTCCGTCTTCCGCAACATCGGTATAGGCAAGCAGCTTTCCGTCTGCAGAGAGAATGGCACCGCGCCTGACTTCAGCCATCTTTTCTTCTGTCAGCGGATTATAGTCGCTGGCTGTGATGTCTTCCCGATCAACAATCAGGATTTTTCCAAGCCAGACGATCAGACTGAAGGATAAAAGGATAAAGATCCACTGAATCACCTGGAATGTCTTTCGATTTTCCGGTCGTTTAGAAGGGATCGTCGAATTCGAACGGCTGGATCGGCCCTTTCCTCCTGCCTGACGCTGCTGAGGGCGTTTGCCGGACATGCTTCCTCGCCTCCTCTCTGTCGATTCTGTAAAGACGAATCACTGCTTCAATGATTCCGATCGTAATGAAGTTGGACATCAGTGAACTGCCGCCATAACTGATAAACGGCAGCGTCACGCCTGTCAGCGGAATCAGTTTGATCACACCGCCTACGATGATAAATGTCTGTGTCATAAAGAGAATTCCAAAAGCCACCAGGAGGTTGCGCCGGAACTGATTGCGCTCTCTTCTTCCTGTCTCCATAACGAACAGAAACATCAGAAGATAGATCAGCAGGACGACGATGGCAAATATACCGCCGAATTCTTCTACGATGACGGCAAAGATCATATCCGTCGTACGAGCCGGAATATAACCAGGGGAACCCTGGAAAAGGCCTGTTCCGAAAAATCCGCCGTCTGCAATTGCAAACAAAGACTGAGCGATCTGATAACCCTGTCCGTTGACATCAGCCCAGGGATCGACCCAGATATCAAACCTTACCTGTACATGTTCAAACAGATGATAGGCTGCATATCCTGCTATCCCAACCAGAATCACGCCGCCCCAGAGTACATAGCTTTTTCCCACATAATCATAGGTCATCATCCATGCAAGGATTCCGAAGATGAGCAATGTACCCAGATCTCTTTGAACCAGAAGAACAATGGCCATAAAACCTGTCACTGCCCCGGCGACCAAAACCGAATACAGTTTGCGGCTTTTGGTATAGATCACTGCAAGGAAAAATGCGAAGATGATCTTAACGAATTCAGACGGCTGAAAGCTGAAACCTTTGATATAGACCCAGTTGAGGGATCCGTTGGCCTCATAAGGAAATATAAATGGCAGAACGATCAGTCCGACACTTGCCAGAAGAAACAGCCAGACGGGAATATTCCAGATCCATCTTCCGTGGAAGAACAGCATAACAGCGTTGATCACAACAAAGCCGGCTGCAAGCCAGTACACCTGATAGCGGGCTGTTTCCTGATCCAGTCTCCACAGCATCACAAAACCGATCGATACCAGCATAAAGACACAGTTCCATAAAAGACGGTTCGTATGCCTGTGCAGTCTGTGGATCAACAGATACATGCCAAGCAGCAGTACCATATAGATCAGGAGTGTAAAAACAACACTGAATCGAAGCCAGGATGGAAGAAAATGCTCTGTGATCTGCTGCATTTTCAGCATGATGCCGCGGATCGTCTGAAAATGTGTGCCTTCGCTTAAGATACCGGATTCGATCGCATCTTCCACTGTCTTTGCCGTATGCACTTCCCTCAGGATGATCAGTACGAACGATAAAATATTGAAAAGGATGATGATGGCAGTCTGATATGCGAACAGTTCCTTACAGACAAGACTGCTGGGCTTTTTCAGATACATATAATAGCCCATTCCGGTAAAAAGCAGAATCAGGGCCAGATCTACATATTTAGCTACCAGCGCGGTCATCTGGAACAATCACATCACCTCCTTCCTGAAATGTCCTTCCATAGCACAGATACTGACCGAAGAATCCTCCTCCAGAAGGAAGGACAGTATATCCTTTACTTCCCTTCCGGTCTCCGTCGTCAGTTCAATTCTCAATACTTCAGCAGGACTTTGGTTCTCTTTGTTCAGCACTTTTCGCAGATAACCGCTTTTCTTTGAGATCAAAACGGGATCTTCCGAATAAAGAACATTATAACAAAGATCACAATGACAGATTCCCTTAATCTTCTCTCCTTTACGATCGATCAGTCTGTATCTGTCCCGTTGTTTTCTGCAGCCAAAGCATTCCCTCACCGGGCACTGCTCGGTGATCATATAGGGAACTCTTCCGTAAACAGTCAGCCCGGCACCTTCCGGTTTTCCCAGTTCTTCGACTTCCCGAAGCGTCAGTTCCCGGCTGATGCTGTAGCCTTCGCATTGCTTCTTCATAAAAGCGGCACTGACACGATTCCAGATTCCCATATCCGGACCGGCATATACAATAGCTCCCAGATCACGAATCCAGAGGATCTGGCCCGGAAGGGAAGCTTCAAACCGTTTCACAGAGCGATCCATCCAGCTCATTATCTCATCACTGACCAGTTGTCTTTGTGAGTCCCGTGCTGTCAGCGGAAGCTGTACAATAACCGAGTCTTTTCCAAATCCGCTCTTTTCGATTGCTTGCATGATAAAATCTTTATCTTCGTGAAGAAATCCCTCCATTGACAGGAGCAGGCTCGGATCTTCACCAAGAGCAGTATGCCGTTTCAGCACCTCTTCCAGTTGTTCCCTGTTCTGTACAAGAATCAGGATTCGGGGATTCTTTCCTGTTTTTGTCTGTACATGATCCAAAGAAGTGGAAGGATCGGAAAGAACACCTTTTCTGCTTCTGGCAAATGACCTTTTTTCCAGTTTTTCCTGTAACTGACGGACAATATTCCTTCTCAGCTCATTGAGCTGGGAAACAGGAATAAAGAGATACTTCTCCATCTCGATCCGGCAGGACGAAAGAACAAAAGCAGTACCTCCAAGCCTCTCAAGCTGCCTTTGGATCGTTTGCTCATCTGTCGGATTCTTCATCGCTTTCTCCGGTACAGGTCCGGATAATTCCACTATCTCTTTATCTGCATCGGCACGCCAGAAAGAGGCTTTCCCTTCCTTCAGAACACCTTCGATCGAAAGATCGATGAGCGGAGGTTTCATTGCTTGTGAAACCAATCGTTCATTCAGTACAGGATCTACGATCCTCCTGACTTTTACAGGTTCTTTACCTCCCTCCGGGATCCCATTCAGATCCAGAACAGCCGTATGATCATCCCTGATCATGGAACCGGACAAACGTATTTCAGCCGGTTTCCCTGCGAATTCGATCTTCAGCTCATCCCCGGGATGCAGAATATGATCTGATTCGATCCGGATCTGCCTGTTCCCGCTAAGTCTGGCCTTTCCGATCACGATCCCATGGTTTTTCGGGTCACTCGCTTCGATCATATGGGTCTTTTCACGGAAATAACCGTCGGTGAAACTTCCCCGGTTATAGAGCTGCATGATCTCTTCCAGTCTGGCCGGATCAATCTTTCCGATCTTTCCTGTTTCAAGATAATTCTTTTTCAGCTCCTGATAAAATCCGGTAACACCGCTCACATAGGCTTCTGACTTCATCCGTCCTTCGATTTTGAACGAATCGATCCGAAGATCGAACAATTCCTGCAAAACAGAGAAAGCTGATCTGTCTTTCAGACTGAGAAAATGACCGCTCTTTGATGTCTTGCCTTCCAGTTCAACAAGATAAGGCATGCGGCATGGCTGAGCACATTGGCCCCGGTTGCCGCTTCTTCCGCCATGAAAAGAGCTCATCAGACAACGACCGCTGTAGCTGTAGCAAAGCGCACCGTGGACGAAGACCTCCAGCTCCATGTCAGTATGGGAACGGATATACCCTATTTCAGAAAGAGATAATTCTCTTGCAAGTACGACTCGTGAGAAGCCCAGTTCTTCCATCCATTTCACACCGTCCAGATTGCTCACTGCCATCTGAGTACTGGCATGCAGCTCTACCTCAGGAAAATGCAGACTGATATAAGAGGCGACCGCCGGATCCTGTACAATGACCGCATCAATGCCCAAAGGAAGGATCTCATGAAGAAATGCTTTTAGAGAATCCCACTCTTTCTCTTTGACCGAAATGTTCACAGTCAGATGGGTGCGGACACCGTAAAGTCTTGCCAGGCGGATCGTCTCTCTGATTTCATCTTTCGAAAAATTACCGGCTCCGGCACGGGCATTGAACAACTGTCCGCCAAAATAGACTGCATCTGCGCCCGAACCGAGTGCCGAAAGAAAACAGGAAAACGTTCCTGCCGGAGAAAGGATCTCCGGTTGATAGTTTCTGATCATAAGCAATTAATATAAAGTGATCTGTTCACTTTCTTTTCTTGATGAACCGTGATCGGATGAAGCAGGAAAATGAAAATATTCCCGACACAGATTCGTGACCATTCGTCCGCGTGGCGTCCGCTGCAGGAAACCTTTCTGCATCAGATATGGTTCACAGACATCCTCGATCGTTCCTGCATCTTCTCCGATCGAAGCGGCCAGCGTATCCAGGCCTACCGGTCCGCCGCCGTAAAGTTCCATCATGGTAAGCAGCATCTTTCGATCGACACTGTCCAGCCCATTCGGATCGACCTTCAGTGCATCCAGTGCTACAGCTGCCACATCTTCATCGATCACACCGCCATACCGGACCTGCGCGAAGTCCCGCACACGCCGAAGCAGCCGATTTGCCAGTCGCGGCGTTCCTCTGGAACGGCGTGCGATCTCTTCGGCGCCTGCCTGATCGATCTCAACTTCCAGTGTTCTGGCTGAATTGGTGACGATCTTCGCCAGATCCTTCACCCCATAGAATTCCATATGATTGACCAGTCCGAACCGGTCTCTTAAGGGAGCAGACAACAGCCCTGCTCTTGTTGTCGCACCGATCAGAGTAAACCTGGGAATATCCAGACGGATGGATTTAGCCTGCGGTCCTTTTCCGATGAGAATATCCACGGCAAAATCTTCCATGGCAGGATAAAGTACTTCTTCTACCTGACGGTTCAGACGATGGATCTCATCGATAAACAGTACGTCACCCTCACTCAGGTTATTGAGGATCGCAGCCATATCACCGGGACGCTCAATTGCTGGGCCTGTTGTGATCTTGATATTCACACCCATTTCACTGGCAATCAGCATAGCAATAGATGTCTTGCCCAGTCCCGGAGGCCCGTAAAACAAAGCATGATCGAGCGGCTCTTTACGCTGTTTTGCAGCTGTGATAAACAGCTTCAGATTTTCCTTTACTTCTTCCTGACCGATATATTCGTCAAAGGTCCGGGGACGCAGACTCTTTTCGGTTTCCTTTTCTTCCTGCCTGACCTTCGTATCCATCAGCCTTCCGAAGGCCTGCAGTTTTTCTTCTAACTGATCCTGCTGTAACATGACCCATTAACCTCTTAGTACAATAGTTTCAGACTGCCGCGAATGATATCTTCAAGAGAAAGGTTCTCTGAAGATGCAGTTACTTTGCTGACAGCACGGGAAGCCTCACTTCCGGAAAATCCAAGGGAAACCAAAGCTTCGACTGCTTCCTGATACGGTCCGGCCTGAACAGATGCCTGCGGCATCACAAAGCCGGAATCCTCTGAGGTGATGCCGATCTTACCCACTTTATCCTTCAGGTCAAGAATAATACGGCTTGCTGTTTTAGCTCCGATTCCCGAGACCGATGAAAGTGTTTTCTTATCATCCGAAATGACTGCACTGATCACCTGCTGCGGACTCAGGGTACTCAAAATCATCAGAGCTGACCTTGGTCCGACTCCGGTCACACTGATCAGCTGTTCGAACAGGGAAAGCGTACTTTTTTCCAGGAATCCATAGAGTACCATGGCATCTTCCCTGACGTTGAGGTAGGTATAAAGACGCACTTCACTGCCAATGCCTCGCCTGATCAGCTCTTCCGAAACGGGTGTATATACCCTGTATCCAAGACCGCCGACATCGATCAAAGCTGCATCCTGTTCCAGTTCTTCCAAAGTGCCTTTGACATATGCAATCATTTGCTTATCTTACTCCTGTATGGATATTTCTATTGTTTCCTGTCCGTTCATGATCAGCCCGACCAACTGATCGTGCTCTTCTAAGGGAATCTCTTCGCTCATCTGTACGCTGTAGCAAATGCCGACTGATTTCGCCTCAGGATGTTCTTTTAAGTAACTGTCATAATAACCGCCGCCATAGCCAAGCCGATGCCCTGTCCGGTCAAAGGCAAGCCCAGGTACCAGGATAAGTGTCTGTTCATCTGCTTCATATACCGGTGCATCTTCGGGCGGTTCCTGCATGCCGAACACATGGGAAACAAGCCTGGTATCCGGCAGGATCCTGTGAAACCTCATGGTTCTGTCTGCTCCGATCCGGGGAAGGAATACTTTTTTCCCTTCCTGAAAAGCCAGTCTGATCAGTTGATCAGTGGCAACTTCTGTTCCGAACGAGAAATAGAAAAACACCTTTTCATAGGACTTCCAGAGCATGGGGATCTCCCGGAGGAAATACCTGTCTTCTTTTCTTCTTCCGGCTGTCAGAAAAAAAGCATTCCGGCGTCGTTTCGCTGCTCGGCGAAGTTCTTTTTTATTCATCATTCCGATCCTCTGAGGAGATGATCATGAATATACAAAGCACTGGCGACAGCCCACATCAGATTGTACCCGCCGCAGTCACCATCCAGGTCGATGATCTCTCCACCCAGAAACAGGCCGGGAAAACGTCTTGCCATAAGATTTTGATCCAGTTCCTCTCCCGCAATACCGCCGATCGTGACCTGTGCATCCCGGAAGCTGTCCAGGGAAAGGTCTGAAACAGAAAAGCTTTTCAGCGTCTCTGTCAGCTTTCCGATCTGTCTTCTTCCCAGTGTGCCACACTTCTCCTGTCGATCGATCCCGGAAAGATTCAGTACCTCAGGAATCAGTTTTTTATGGATAAACCCTTCCATACCATCTTCAGCCGAAAGATCAGCCAGGGTACGGAACCGCTGTTCCAACAGAGCGAAAAGTTCCCCTGATGAGATCTCTTCACAAAGATCTATACCGATCCTGAGATCTTTTCCTTCATCGATCAACTCTCCGGCAAGGCGGCTTTGTTCTATGACCGATGGTCCGGAGATTCCGTCATCCGTGAAGAGAATCTCGTCACTCATGGAAGAACGGATTTCCTTTCCGCTGATCAGGCTGACTTTTGCCTGTATGCGTGTACCGGAAAGCCTTTTCATCATGGGCTCTTTTGAAATGAGCCGACAAAGGCCTGGGCGTATTTTTGTCACCTTTAGTCCCAGTTCTTTGGCGATTTTCAGCCCCTCTCCGTCAGATCCAAGTCTGGGAGAAGCTTTGCCTCCGGTCAATAGCGCTGTATTTCTGGCATCCAGCTCTTTTTCACGTCCTGTTTCTGATTTATAGGTGATTCGCCAGATTCCTTTTTTCTCATCATACCGGATACGCGAGACCGGCGCTGATGTAAGAACCTTGACCAGGCCTTTCTCTTCGTATGTTCGAATCGTCCTTCTCAGAACGTTCAGTACGGAGGATGCCTGAAGGCTCCGCGGATAGCAGCGTCCTCCTTCTTCCTCACGATAAATGATTCCATTCTCCTCCCAGAAGGCTTCGATCTGATCCGGGCCGTAAATATCAAACACAGTCCCCGCTGCCTCCAGCGCGCTGCCATGGTAGTGCTTCATGGAAAAAGCACGATTAGCCAGATTACAGCGCCCGTTTCCGGTAGCCAGGATCTTTTTCCCAACACGTTCTGTTTTTTCCAGTAAGACGCAGCTAAGACCTGAACGTCCGGCAAGTCCTGCCAGGACCAATCCACTCATACCGCCGCCGATGATCACAAGATCGATCACAGCTTATTCCTCTGTTCTTTCTTGACCCGATCGGCCAGAGATTTCATCTCTGCTGCATTTTCCCGAACGGCATCCGTAATTCTTGCTCCGCCCAGCATCCTGGAAAGTTCTTTGTTGATTTCCTCTTCCCGAAGAGAAATGACATTGGTAACCGTATGCCCGGAAACAGCCGTTTTTTCAATTCGAAGATGCACATCCGCCATTGCTGCGATCTGCGGCAGATGCGTGACGCAGATGACCTGATGATACATTGCGATCAGTGCCATCTTCTCTGCAACGGACTGTGCCGTACGTCCGCTGATACCGGTATCGATTTCATCGAATATCAGTGTTCCGATCTCATCCTGTTTGGCCAGTACTGTCTTGATCGCCAGCATAACTCTCGACATTTCACCGCCGGATGCGATCTCCGACAGAGGCTTGACTTTTTCACCGACATTGGTGCGGATCATGAAGCAAACTTTATCCTGTCCCTTGGCACTTACCGAAGCTTCATCGACAGCGATCTGAAATACCGGATCTTCAAATTCCAGCGTGGAAAGAACTTCGGTGATCTCTTTTTCAATCACCTGTGCCGCTTCTTTTCTCATTTGAGTCAGGACATCTGCCTGCTTTTTCATTCGTTTTCCGGCTTCATCCAGCTCCCGGCTGAGGCGGCGGATCGTTTCGTCCAGATTTTCCAGCTCCTGATATTCCAGCTTTGTCTTCTGATAGTACTCTTCGACCTTCTCCCGAGTCTTGCCGTACTTATTTTTCATATGCTGGATCCGGTCGTATCGTTCTTCGATTTCAGATAATCTCTCCGGGTCTGCCTGAATCTCTTCACTGTAATCTCTTAGTTCATGGGCCAGGTCCCGAAGAATGGAGGTCGCCGATTCCAGTGTCTCGGTATGCGGCGCAAAAAACGACTCATCATAGTTCCTGACACGGTTGATGCTTGAAAGCGCCTCATCCAGCTGATCAAGCGCACCGGCTTCATGCCCTTCTCCCATCAGTTTCTGATAAGCTGCATAACTTTCTTCTTTGAGCTTCTCACTGTAAACAAGCTTTTTGCGTTCTTCCAGGAGCTTTTCTTCTTCTCCCTCCTGCCATAGATTCTCTTCTATCTCAGAGAGCTCATACGCCATTAAAGATAACAGTCTCTCCCGATCGCGTCCGTTCTCCTGAAAGCGGGAAAGCTCTTTTTCCACCTGTTGATATGTCTGATAGCATTCCTGCATCTTCTCCAGTTCTTTTCCGGCTCCGGAGATAAATCTGTCCAGAAGATCGATATGACGGGACTGATTCAGCAGTGACTGATGCTCATGCTGTCCGTGAATATCAATCAGAAGCGACGCAACTTTGCGAATCTGAGACTGCGTGACCATCGCATCATTGATAAAGTTTGCCGACCGTCCCGATGAAAGAAATCTGCGTCGGATAAGCAGCTGTCCATCTTCTCCGGAGCTTTCGATCCCCATCTCATCAAGGGCTTCTTTCACTTCGTTTTTATAACCGGAGAATACAAGCGCTACCTCGGCGGCTTTCGCCGGATCACGCACGGCATCTTTCGAGCCTCTCTGCCCAAGCGCCAGAGAGATCGCACCAAGCAGGATACTTTTTCCCGCACCGGTTTCACCGGTCAGTACATTGAGACCCTCTTCCAGATCGATCTCAGCTTCATCGATCAGGGCGATATTCTGTACACGGATATGACTCAGCATAGTATTATCCTCTTTGCTTTTCTTTCAGCGCCAGTTTAACCGTTTCGCGGATTTTAACAGAATCCGGCTGATTTCTTTCTGACTTATGATCAGCTTTCAAAAAGAGCAGATATTCGGTGTTTCCATCTCCGCCCCGAATCGGCGACGGCAGGAGACCGGCTGCCTCAAAACCTGCCTCATCAGCACTTCTGATCACTTCTTCCAGCACACGAACATGTACTTTCGGATCCTTTACGATTCCGCCTTTTCCAACTTTATCCTTACCTGCTTCGAACTGCGGTTTGACCAGTACGACACCTTCTGCCTGATCTGTAATGAGCTTTTTAAGAGCTCCAAGAACCAGACGCAGGGAAATAAATGAAAGATCCGCACAGAAAAAATCACATGTTTCGATCGAAGCCGGATCCATCGTCCGGATATTGGTGTTCTCCATCGAGATCACCCGTGGATCTTTTCTAAGCTTGTCGCTAAGCTGATTGCTGCCGACATCCACTGCATATACTTTTCGGGCGCCGTGCTGAAGCAGACAATCGGTAAACCCGCCGGTTGAGGCTCCTGCATCCAGACAGATCAGGTCCCCCACAGTCAGACCAAATCCGGATATAGCGCCTTCCAGTTTTTTTCCTCCCCGGGAAACATAATCTGTCCCTGAAGATCGTACTTCAATCTGTACCTCAGGACCAAATGTCTCACTCGGCTTTTCTGCTTTCCGCCCATCCGCAAAAACAAGTCCGGCCAGGATCCATTCCTTTGCTTTCTCTCTGCTTTTCGCTTTACCGGTTCGTACCAGAAGCTGATCGATTCTTACTTTTTCGCCTTCGCTTTTTTCTCTTTGAATGTCTTCCATGCGTTCAGAATTCCTTCTTCATCGAGTGAAAACTCGTGAAGCGCGTTTTTACGGCTGTCCTGCGGAATAAATGCATCGGGCAGCGAGAGTACTGTAATGGATGCTTTTGACTCCATCTGTGAGGCGAAAGATCGCACCTGCATTCCAAAGGATCCGGTATAGATCTGTTCCTCAACTGTAATGATCAATTCTTCACTTTCAAAAAGTGATCGAATCGTTTCAGTGTCCATTGGTTTGATGAAACGGACATCGATCACCCGAACCGATGCACCATCCTCTTCCATCCTGGACGCCGCATTCACAGCGCTGCCCAGCCTGTCTCCCACAGACAGAATACTCACGCGAATTCCTGCGGGATTCTTTCCTTCCCGAACGATCACGCTCCTGCCTTTTACAAGTGGTTCCTCTGTCAGCAGATGATCCAGTTTGCGGCAGGTCCCTTTGGGATATTTGATGGCAGCCGGTGCATGAAGATCAAAAGCAAATCCAAGCATTTTTTCCAGCATTGTCTGATCGCAGGGTGCCATCAGTGTCATCCCAGGAATATGAGACAGAAAAGCCGTATCCATCGTACCTTGATGAGTTTCTCCGTCTTCCCCGACCAGACCGCTGTGATCAACGGCAAAAACCACACTCTGTCCGGTCAGGCACACATCATGAACGATCTGATCATAGGCTCGCTGAAGGAAAGTTGAATAGATGGCGACACAGGGTTTCAACCCACCCTTGGCCAGTCCGGCAGCGAAGGTGACCGCATGTTCCTCTGCGATACCGACATCAAAGATCCGATCCCCGGGTATCGAAGTATTCCGCAAGCCGACCCCGTCTGCCATGGCGGCTGTTACTGCGACGATCTTCGGATCCTTCTCTGCAAGTGCAGACAGTGCCTGCCCAAATGCTTCTGCCCAGGTTGTATCATCGCTGGAAGAACAGCTGATTCCATGATATTTGACGGGACTCATCTGTGCCGGTGCATAACCTTTTCCTTTTGTCGTCACTACATGAACAATCACGGGTTCTTTCAAAGTCTTTGCCTCTGTCAGAACTTCCGTCAGCGCCTTGATATCATGTCCATCCACCGGTCCCAGATAGGTAAAGCCCATTTCTTCAAAAAGGATCCCTTTTACCACCAGGTACTTGATTCGGTTTTTGACTTTGTCTGCCACTTCATAGAGTGGTTTTAGGCCCGGATGACGTTCTACGCTTTCCTTGACCAGTTTTTTACTTCTAAGATATCCCTGTTTGGTCCGAAGGCGGCCCAGATGCTGCGATAAGGAACCGACATTGCGTCCGATCGCCATTTCGTTATCGTTCAGGATCACGATCAGTTTCGTCTTGTCTCTTCCTGCATTATTCATTGCCTCATAGGCCATGCCGCCTGTCATGGATCCGTCTCCGATCACGCAGACGACTTCATAATCCTCACCGGAGAGATCTCTGGCTTTCGCCAGGCCATAGGCAGCGGAGATCGAAGTTGAAGCATGTCCGGTATCAAAGGCATCGTAGATGCTTTCCCTACCCTTGGGAAATCCGCTGATGCCCCCTTTTTGCCGCAGTCTGTCGAATTGGTCTTTTCGCCCGGTCAGAATTTTATGAACATAGGATTGATGTCCGACATCAAACACCAGCTGATCCTTCGGAGTATTGAATACCCGATGGATCGCCAGTGTCAGTTCGACGACTCCCAGGTTGGATGCCAGGTGTCCGCCTGTATGAGACACCTGCTGCACCAGGAACCGTCTGATCTCCTCTGCCAACTCACCAAGCTGTGCTTCGGAAAGACTGGAAAGATCTTCCGGCCCCTGGATTTTCGAAAGAATATCCATCAGGGACACCTCCTCTCTTTAGTGATCGCGTTTTTGCAGCTGATCGACCATGATCTGAACGATCCTGCCGTCATCTCCCGGCAGAATACTGACAAGTTCAGAAGCTTCTTCACTCAGCTTCCTGACACGCGTTTTGGCCTCTTCCAGACCATACAGCGAAACAAAGGTCGCTTTCTGGCTTTTTTCGTCACTGCCCAGCGGCTTTCCGAGTTTTTCAAAAGAGCCTTCCACATCCAGCACATCATCCTGGATCTGGAATGCAAGACCGATCTTCCCTGCGGCTTCTTCCAGCATGGACAAGGTCTCTTCATTCGCTCCGGCCAGGAGCGCACCGCCTTTGATCGCTGCCATCAGCAGGCGGCTTGTCTTATTGAACTCGATATAGGTAAGCTCGGAAGCCTCTATCTGTTTTTCTTCACTCTCAAGGTCCGCGATCTGCCCTGCCATCATACCTTTAGCTCCGGCACACTGTGCAATATATGCCATAGCACGGACCGCCCGGCTCTTATCTAACGGCTCCTCCAGCTTTGCAGCTGTATCCGCCATGATCTCATACGCCAGATTCAGAAGCCCGTCTCCTGCAAGGATCGCTGCTGCTTCGCCGAACACCTTGTGATTGGTCAGCCGTCCCCTGCGGTAATCATCGTCATCCATCGCAGGAAGATCATCGTGTATCAGTGAAGAGGAATGAATCATCTCCAGTGCACACGCAAACGGCATCAGAAGTTCCATTGGTGCACCAAGACTTCTTCCGGTATGAATAAGGAGCATTGGCCTGACGCGTTTTCCGCCGGCCATCAATGAATATTCCATTGCCTCCCAGAGAGTTTTGTCTGCCCCTTCTCCTCTGTGGATTCTTGCATACAGTTCTTTTTCCAGCGCTTCTCTGACTGCGGATTTTTCATTCATTTCACTCATTACGGTTCTTCTCCGTTGTCCGTGAGATCATCCGCACCGAGGACCTCGATTTCCTTTTCTGTCAGATCCAGCATTTTTTTGATCTTCTTTTCCAATGCTCGGCCTTCTTTGTATAATTCCATCATCTCAGCCAGCGGAAGGGATTCTTTTTCCATCTGTGAAGTGATTTCTTCAAGTCTGGCCATCAGGACTTCGATCCCGGGTTCTTTTTCGTTATTCATCTGTCTCATCCTTTTCCATCATGATCGTCTCCACACGGGCTCCCATCGTTCCATCCATCAGGCGGACAAAGATTTTTTCTCCTGGTGATCTGCCTTCGACACGGCTGATTCCCTTTCCGGATTCATCCGTCACAAAGGCATATCCTTTTTCCATCTGATGCATGGGAGAATCCAGCAGGAGCGCCTGAGCAAGCTTATCGAGCTTCTGATGACAGGCAGTCATTTTTTGCCGGATCAGAATAGTTTGTTTTTCTCTCTGGCGGTCTATTTCGACCCGATGATCTTTCAGCTTTTCCATGGGTGAGAGCCACTTCAGTCTTGAAACCTGATGGAGTAGACTCTCCGAAAGAAATCCTATCTTCTGCCTGACGGCCCGCTTTCTTCTTCCGTCACTGATCTTCATCCGATCGAACAATCCAAAAACGTCCGGGACTGTCAGTTCCGCTGCAGCCGAAGGCGTTGGTGCCCTGAGATCTGCGGCGAAATCCGCAATCGTAAAATCTGTTTCATGTCCGACTCCGCTGACGATCGGCGTATAGGCAGAGGCAATCGTTCTTGCGACGATTTCTTCGTTGAAAGGCCACAGATCTTCGATCGAGCCGCCTCCCCTGGCAACAATGATCGTATCCACATCCGGGATCCTGTCCAGTATGCGAATACCTCTTGCGATCGTTAAGGATGCTCCGCTTCCCTGAACCAGCGCCGGATAGATCAGCAGACGAACACCCGGAAAGCGACGTCTCGCGATCTGACAGATATCGCGAATTGCTGCACCGGTAGGTGAGGTAACAATGCCGATCTTCCGGGGAAAAGCGGGGATCGGTTTTTTCGCTGACGGATCAAACAATCCTTCTTTTTCCAGTTTTTCCTTCATCCGAAGAAAAGCCTGAAAGAGGTCTCCGCTTCCCTCTTTTTCCATCGATCGGATATAGAATTGATACTGCCCGGTTTTTTCGTACAGTGATACACTGCCCCTGGCAATTACCTGATCCCCGTTTGCCGGAAAAAACTTGAGACTTCTGGCATCGGAAGCAAACATAACTGCAGCGATCGCTCCGGATTCATCTTTCAGTGTCAGATACAGGTGTCCGGAAGAATGTCGTTTAAAATTCGAAATCTCTCCCCGTACATTGACATCCGCAAGGAAGGGATCCTGCTGCAGCTTGCGCTTGACATACAGATTGATAAAGGAGACAGGGTATATTCTCGTCTCCTGAGCGAAATTCGGCATGGGTCTTATTCTTTTCCCGAAGTCGCGAAATTGGCGAGAACTCCGTTGATAAATCCTTTAGCTGCATCCTGTGAATACTTTTTCGCCAGTTCAACTGCTTCATTGATGCTGACTTTATCCGGAATATCCTCTGCAAATTCGATCTCATAAAGAGCCAGTCTCAGGATAGCCAGATCGACTTTAGACAGTCTCTTCAGACTCCATCCATGAAGAGACCCTTCTATTTTCTGATCCAGTTCTTCGACATGTTCCATAGTCCCGAGGACTTCTCTCAGTATAAAGTCCCTTTCTCCTGACTCTACGATCTCATCCGGAAACACTTCCATGTAGATCTCTGCGATCTCTCTTTTATCCTCATCCGGCCGAAACTGGATCTCATAGAGGATCCGGAAGGCATGTTCCCTTGCTTCACTGCGTGTCATTCGCTTTCTCCTTCAGCAAAACCTTAAAAAAGGCGTGGTCAAATATGATCACGCCTTTTCAGTTGTCTTATGCTTCTTTCGATGTTTTTTCAATGTTCATACTGGCAATATTGATATTGACTTCCGCAACTTCCATCCCTGTCATATTCTCAACGGAGGATCGGATTTTCTGCTGGATCCTTCCGGACAGTTCGGGAATCTTTGTCCCGTAGGAGACGTTCAGCTCAACGCCGACATAGATCTTATCGTCGATCACGTCGATGCTGATGCCTTTATTCTTTGGGCTCTTTTTGGAAGCCTTCTCTATTCCGATTTCATCGGCCAATGCCAACTGTGCGATCGTTAAGATCACATCGTTGGATATTCTGATCTGGTCCTGATTCTCCATGTTAACTCCTTTATTTCGCTACAATATTCACGATCCGGCCGGGAACGTAGATTTCTTTGACGATCGTCTTACCTTCCAGCAGCTGACGGATCCTGGGCTCTTCCTTGGCGACGGCGAGTGCTTCTTCTTTCGAAGCAGTACGAGAAATCTGAATGATGGCTCTTGGTTTGCCCATGATCTGGACAGCGATCTCCACCGTATCACTGATCGTCTTGGCTTCGTCATAGGAAGGCCATACGCTCTGATAGATTCTGCCTTCAAAGCCCAGCATCTCCCACATTTCTTCTGTGAAATGCGGAGCTGCCGGATTGATCAGCTGAAGGAAGATTCTCATTTCCCCTCTTGTTATGCTTCCCTTTGCATAGAAATCATTCAGAAGAGCCATCAGCGCAGCAATGCCGGTATTGAATTTCATCGCTTCATAGTCGAGGGTAACTTTCTTGATCGTACGATGTACCTGGCACTCCAGATCCTTGCTGATACCTTCATCATCTGTGATCATATCCTGCAGCTTCCAGACACGTTCCACGAAGCGGCGGCAGCCCTTGACACCAGTAGTCGACCAGGGTGCAGTAGAAGCAAAGTCACCGATAAACATCTCATAAAGACGCATGGTGTCGGCACCATAATCGGCGACGACTTCATCCGGATTGACAACATTGCCTCTGGATTTGGACATTTTCTGTCCGTCTTCACCAAGGATCATTCCATGACTGGTACGTTTCTGATAGGGTTCCGGCGTAGGTACGATTCCCTGATCATACAGGAACTTATGCCAGAAACGGCTGTACAGAAGATGCAGTGTGGTATGTTCCATTCCGCCGTTATACCAGTCAACCGGTGACCAGTATTCAAGCGCTTCCTTGCTGGCCAGCGCCTGGTCATTATGCGGATCCATATACCGAAGGAAATACCAGGAGGATCCTGCCCACTGAGGCATGGTATCCGTTTCACGCTTAGCCGGATGGCCGCAGACAGGACAGGTAGTATTGACCCATTCCGTCATACTGGCCAGCGGAGACTCGCCGTTCGGACCGGGTTCGTAGCTTTCCACTTTCGGAAGCAGCAGCGGAAGCTGATCTTCAGGAAGCGCAACATATCCGCCACAGTGCTCACAGTAAACGACCGGAATCGGTTCGCCCCAGTAACGCTGTCTGGAGAATACCCAGTCACGAAGTTTGTAATTGACTTTTCTATGTCCGATGCCCTGATCGCTCAGCCATTCAATAATTGCTTTCTTGGCTTCAGCAACAGAAAGACCGTTCAGGAAACCGGAGTTGACCATCGTACCGGTCTCGATATCCGTAAAAGCTTCTTTCTCGATGTCGCCTCCGGCAACTACTTCGATGATCGGAAGGCTGAACTTCTTCGCAAAGTCATAGTCACGGGTATCATGAGCCGGAACAGCCATGATAGCACCGGTTCCGTAACTCATCAGTACATAATCGGAAATCCAGATGGGAATTTCCTTTCCGTTGACCGGATTGACGGCACGAATCCCCTTGATCTCGACACCGGTCTTTTCCTTGGCCAGCTCTGTCCGCTCAAAATCGGACTTGCTTCTGGCATAGGCGCGGTATGCTTCGATCTCATCGATGTTTTCGATCTGATTTTTCCACTCATCAATGTAGGGGTGTTCCGGAGACATGACCATGTAGGTCGCACCGAAAAGCGTATCCGGGCGTGTCGTATAAACGGTCAGTGTTCTGTCAGCCGCTTTGAAGTCCACTTCTGCGCCTTCCGAACGTCCGATCCAGTTGATCTGCTGTGTTTTGACCCGCTCGATAAAATCAAGATCGGTAAGGCCGTCGATCAGCTTCTGGGCATACTCGGTGATCTTCAGCATCCACTGTGTCTTCATCCGGTGTTCTACCGGTGTACCGCACCGCTCACAGCATCCGTCCACAACTTCTTCGTTGGCCAGACCTACTTTACAGGAAGGACACCAGTTTACTGCAATTTCTTTTTTATAAGCCAGGCCCTTTTTGAAAAGCTGCAGGAAGATCCACTGCGTCCAGCGATAATAAGCCGGATCGGTGGTATTGACTTCACGATCCCAGTCAAACGAGAATCCGAGCATCTTCAGCTGAGATTTGAATCGGGCTACGTTGTTCTTTGTAACCTCTGCCGGATGGATCTTATTCTTAATGGCATAGTTTTCCGTGGGAAGTCCGAATGCGTCCCATCCCATGGGAAACAGGACATTATAGCCCTGCATTCTGCGTTTTCTGGCAATGATGTCCATTGCCGTATAGGGTCTGGGATGTCCCACGTGCAGTCCTTGTCCGGAAGGATAAGGGAATTCGATCAGAGCATAAAACTTGGGTTTGGAATGGTCGATCTCTACATGAAACGCTTTTTCATCGTCCCAGATCTTTTGCCATTTCTTTTCAAGAGTGATATGATTGTAAACTTTCAAGGGTCTGTCTCCTCTTTACGGGAATAATAATTACAAGCTTTAATTATACCAGAAAAAGCCTATTAATTCAAGCTTTTTCAGCGAAGATCTGCTCCGCGTAATGAACCGCTCCCATTGCATCTTTGGAGTAAAAATCTGCATTCATCTGGCGGGCATATTCCTCGGTCAGGGCTGCGCCTCCCACCATCACTTTTACCTCCGGGAGTTCTCTTTGCAAAAGTTCCACGGTCGTTCTCATATTGGCGATCGTCGTCGTCATGAGTGCCGACAGTCCGACCAGACGGATATTTTCTTTTCTGGCTGTTTCAAGAACAGTCTCCGGCGGAACATCCTTTCCAAGATCCAGTACTTCAAATCCATAGTTCTCCAGCAGCACTTTCACGATATTTTTGCCAATATCATGAATATCCCCCTGGACTGTAGCCAGGATCACACGGCCTCTGACCCTGGTTTCACCGCTTTTCATCTGTTCCCGGATCACTTTAAATGCTGCCTGAGCCGCAGCAGCACTCATAAGAAGCTGCGGCAGGAAGAAGGTTCCTTTTTCAAAAGCTTCGCCGGCACGGGAAAGTGCCGGGATCAGTTCTTCATCAATGATCTGAAGTGCTTCTCTTTCTTTCAGCGCCTTTTCGGTTTCTTTGGCTGCGCTTTCTTCAACACCCAGAAGGATCATTTCACCGATTGTACCCAGTCCTGCTGCCAGATCCGATTTCTGACTCGTGCTCTTAACAGCAGATAAAGGTGTATCCGATTTGATCTCTTCACTATAGCGTTCTATATAGTTCGTAAGCTTCGGATCATATCCCTTCAGCGCACAGAACAGGTCATAGGCACGCCGCATCAGTTCGCTCCCCGGATTGATGATGCCTGCTGAAAGGCCATGTTCAAGAGCCAGCGTAAAGAATGAACTGTTGATCCATTCACGGTTGGGAAGTCCAAAGGACACATTGGATACACCTAGCACAGTGCCGACACCCAATTCATCTCTGACACGGCTTAATGCTTCCAGGGTGATGGCTGCCTGTTCCTGACCTGTACTGATCGTAAGGGTCAGTGTATCGATCAGGATATCTTTCTTCCGGATTCCGTATTTCTCCGCTTCCTGAATGATCTTTTTCGCGATCTCCACTCTTCCCTGCGCGGTATCCGGAATTCCGTTTTCATCGAGCGTCAGGCCAATGACTACGCCTCCGTATTTTTTCACCAGCGGGAAGATCTGATCCATGGTCTCTTTTTTGCCGCTGACTGAATTGATAAGCGGTTTGCCATTATAGATCCTGAGCGCTGCTTCCATCGCTTCAGGACTGGATGTGTCGATCTGCAGAGGAAGGGATGTAACCTGCTGAATTCTCTGGACCGCCGTCTTCATCGTCCAGGCTTCATCAATTCCAGGAAGACCCACATTCACATCCAGAATATCCGCTCCCTGTTTCTCCTGTTTCAGTGCTTCCTGCTGCAGATAAGAGAAATTCTTTTCCTTTAGTGCAGTCTTCAGTTTCTTCTTTCCGGTGGGATTGAGCCGTTCTCCGATGATCTTCGGCGCCTTTCTTAGGGTGACCACCCTGGAGGATGAGGCTACGAGGGTCAGGTTTTTTTCTGTCACCGGAAGTCTCGGAGTCAGACTGCAGATCCTCACCATCTCCCGTATATGGGAAGGTGTCGTTCCACAGCAGCCGCCAAGCGCCTGTACACCCAGTTCAAGCATCTGACTTTGCAGAAGAGCAAATCGATGCGGTCCGATCCCGTACACCGCTTTCCCATCAACGATCGTCGGAAGTCCGGCATTGGGGCTGACCAGCACCGGCAAGGAGCAACAGGCAAGAAATTCCGGCATGATCCGAAGCATTTCTTCTGGTCCCAGGCTGCAGTTGAGCCCCACCACATCAACCTGAAGTCCTTCCAGCATGGCTACCGCACATTCTGGCTTGCCGCCGCTGAATAGTCTTCCGTCTTCGCCGACTGTCATGGTTACGACGACAGGAAGATCACTGTTTTGCCTGGCTGCCAGAGCAGCTGCTTTCATCTCATAGGGATCACTCATCGTTTCGATCAGGATGAGATCT
>JAFOIR010000028.1 GCA_017420625.1 Bacillota bacterium | reverse complement strand
ATCAAACTTCTCCTGTATCTATAGATGATGAAAGCCATTATATCATACATCCATGACTTGTGTCATGATATACTTTTTCGAAAATTACCCTTGCTTTTTCTTCGATCTTCTGTTATTCTATGCTACTACTCTAGTTCAAAGGAGGAAACCTGGATGATGAAATCATTTCCGATCATCGATCTTGCGGCCACAGGCAGCAACATCCGGCAGCTGCGCATTGAACGCGGGCTGAGTGTCCGGGATCTTCAGAGCTACTTCGGCTTTGAAGAGCCGCAGGCGATTTACAAGTGGCAAAGAGGCGAGAGCCTTCCCACCGTGGATAATCTCTACGCACTCGGCGCCATTCTTCAAGTCCCCATGGAACAAATCCTCGTAGAGGCGAGAGTAACCTCCCTTAAAGATAAACAGCAGGCTGATGCCTGCTGTTTTCATTTATCCGTGCGTATCCGCTGTCTGGAAAGGGAGAATACGTCAACGACCCCGAAAAAGTTCAACCTTTTCTCCGGCTCCTTCCGGGATCCTGCGGCTTATGCCGCCTGATCCGGATCTTGCCGGAATTAAATTGCTTCATTTATAAAAGCGACATTTGTCGGGTGGAGACGTGAGTTTGAATGAATGATCTTTGCGTCTTGCGGATTGAATGATCTGATCGAATGAGCGCCAGACGAAACTTGATACGAAGTTTGATGGCCATCTCCTTTAAACGAGAAATTCATCCGGTAATTGATCTGTTTGTTTGTGCAGCCTTATGGTTCATCTGCACCTGAACCGGTATCCGTCTTTCCGGATCCTGTCGTATTCTCCCTTTCCATGCAGAGGAACTGGTCCGGCGGCTTACTTAAGGCCGCCGGAAATTTGACCGATACTCTCCAGGTACGTATCGAATGCATCCGCAAAACTGGAATTGACGTCAAACGGTGGGTCGTAGACCACTTTCGATGTAACCGTGCAAAGATCCAGTTTGGCAGACATTTCATCCGATGCCTGATTCAGCTTTTTCAGCTGAGCGCGGATGACGTTCCGATCGAAGTTGATTGTCGTCACGCGTTTTACATCACAGCGATAGGATACCTGATTGCCGTCGGTGTTGAACCGATAGCCGGTTCCTCCATTGGCGATGATCTGCTCGGAGTTCCGAAGATCATTCATATGCTTGAACGTTGAGGCTATACTCTGGCGGCTGATGTTCAGGCTGACTTCGCTGTCCATATCGATGTCCAGCGAGGCCTTTGCCCGACGGATCGCCGCAAAGAGCCGTTCTTTTTCACCCAGCAGATAGACTAGGAAGCGGGCTATGTCTGTCATCTGGTCATAGTATTCGGTCTCCGGCGCTGCCATGACCGTTTCATCTGCCGCCTCCGCCATGACCTTGTGACGGCGGTAGGTATTTTCTACTTTGGTTACATTGGCTTCATAGGACAGAAGCCGCTGGGCCTCATCCATAAAGGCCTGAATCTTATTCTGATAACGAAATGCTTCTTTCAGGTTCATCATTTGTACCTCTCTTTTGCTTTTGAGCATATTTTATCTCGAACAAGCGCCGGTGTCATTGAACTGCTGGTTCAATCCGCCTATAACCAGGCAAGATTATATCTTGCGAAAAAAACGATTTCAGGCTATTATTAACAGATGTATAGTTTGATAGCAGGAGGTGTCCATGAAACGCTCTAAAAATGTGAACAGCCCGGTCAAACACGGACTGGATCACGGTCAGCAGACCTACCGCTCCAGCACCCTGATTCGCCGGTTCTTTCCTTATTTATATAAATACCGCGGTCTTCTGGCACTGGATTTATTCTTTGCATCTATGACCACACTTTGTGATATCGCTCTGCCCATGATTATGCGAAGACTGACGAACTCGGCGCTGGGAAGCGCCGATCCGCTGACGGTCGAGCTTGTCATCCGCCTGGCTGTTTTGTATGTCGTACTTCGCCTGATTGATGCCGGAGCGAACTTTTACATGCAGTCCCAAGGTCATATCATGGGTGTTTATATCGAAACCGACATGCGGCGAGCGGCATTTGATCATCTGCAGCGTCTGTCCGGCACCTATTACAGCAATCACAAGATCGGTCAGATCATGGGCCGAATCACCAATGACCTGTTTGACGTGACCGAGTTTGCGCATCATTGTCCGGAGGAATTCTTCATCGCTTCGATCAAGATCATCGTTTCCTTTATTATTCTGGCGCGTACATCGCTTCTTCTGACCGTGCTCATCTTCATCTGGCTGCCGCTCATGTTCTTCGTTTCCGTGAAGATCAATCACTGGCTGCGTGCCACACAGAAAGCACAGCGATTCCAGGTGGGCGAACTGAATGCAGCTATTGAAGAAAGTCTTCTGGGTGAACGTGTTGTCAAAGCCTTTACCGCAGAGGAAGAAGAAAAGCGCAAATTTGAAGAAGGCAATCTGCAGTTCCAGGCCATCAAGAAAAAATCCTACTATGCAATGGCGACCTTTGGTACCTCCACACGTCTTTTCGACGGGCTGATGTACAGCGTAGTGATCATTGCCGGCGGCCTCTTCCTGATCTATAAAGTTATCAGTGCCGGAGATCTCGTCGCCTATATTCTCTATGTTTCCACTCTGATCGCTACCATTCGACGAATCGTGGAATTCACCGAACAATTCCAGCGTGGTATGACCGGTATCGAACGATTTTATGAAATTCTCGATACACCCATTGAGATCCAGGATCAACCGGACGCCGGTACGCTGAAAGTAACGGACGGGGCTATCACCTTTGATCATGTTTACTTTGAATATCCCGACGATCACAACAAAGTTCTGCGCGATCTGAACCTGAAAATTCAGCCGGGAGAGAATCTTGCCATCGTCGGCGCTTCAGGCGGCGGTAAGACGACCGTCTGCAATCTGATTCCTCGTTTCTATGATCTGACCGACGGACGCATTCTGATCGACGGGCAGGATATCAAACAGGTAACATTGAAATCTCTTCGCGAATCAATCGGCATGGTGCAGCAGGACGTTTATCTGTTCAGCGGTACCATCCGGGACAACATTGCTTACGGACGTCCCGGCGCCACCGAAGAAGAGGTCCTCGAAGCCGCTCACCTGGCCGGCGCGGACGAGTTTATTAATAAACTGGAAAAGGGGATCGATACCTATGTGGGCGAGCGCGGCGTCAAACTTTCAGGCGGCCAGAAGCAGCGTCTTTCCATCGCACGGGTATTCCTGAAGAATCCTCGGATCCTGATCCTTGATGAAGCAACTTCGGCTCTCGACAACGAAAGCGAACTGATCGTAACCAAGAGTCTCAAAGATCTGGCCAAAGGTCGTACGACACTGACCATCGCACATCGTCTGACCACTGTCCAGGATGCAGACCGGATTCTGGTGCTGGACAAGAACGGCATCGAAGAGGAAGGCAGTCACGAAGAACTGCTTGCAAAAGGCGGTATGTACTATCGCTTATGGAACCGGATGGCCGAGCTGGACTAAGTCATCCGAAGTAAGGGAAAAACCTATGATTTATGAAGAGAAAACATTTATTCTGAAAAATGGTCAGGAAGCTGTTCTTCGCAGCCCGAAGATGGGAGAAGGCGGCATCTATCTGGATTTTCTGAAGAACATCTGTCAGGAGTCGGAATTTGTGCTGATGTACCCGGAAGAAATCAGGATGAACGAAGAAGCTGAAGAACAATGGATCAAAGCCGGGCTGGATGATCCTCTCGGGGTGCGGATTTCCTGTTTTGTCGGAGAAAAGCTTGCCGGCAATTGTCAGATCGTCCGGTTCGGAAGACTCAAGACTGCACATCGGGCCGCTATTGCTATCTCAGTACGCAAAGCATTCTGGCGTCTTGGGATCGGCACTAAACTGATGGAGGAGATGCTGGGCTTAGCGCAGGAATGGGGTGTCGAGCAGGTCGAACTCCAGTATGTCGAAGGCAATTTTCGAGGGCAGGGTCTGTACGAAAAGATGGGCTTTATCGAGGCCGCAAGAGTTCCGGATTCTTACCGTCTGGCTGATGGAACCAGCCGGGCTGAAGTATTCATGATCTATCATGTTCCATCAAAGGAGAAAAAGAATGACTGATGTTCCGGATATTACCAGACTCATGATCCGCACGCTGAAGGATCTGGAAGAAGCCGTTGAGACTTTTGGCATTCTGCCGCTTTTTCGCAATGCGATCCCTGGTTTTTCCATCGAAGAACATGTGGCAAAGGAAGCCTGGTTCGAATCCGAAGAAGGTGTCTGGGAGTGGAAAGGTCCGGTCATCCGTGATACAGGCTGCGCTTATGGCAAGTTCCTGGGAAATAAGGCTGTTTTCATCAGCCGTGAATTCTTCCCGGATTTTGCCAACTGGCGCCGTGATGGATACGATTTCGATGCCCGTTATGAAGATGAACTGGCTTCCTATAAAGATAAGATGCTCTTCGATTTGCTGGATCAGAAAGCACCGATCCAATCCAGGGATCTGAAAAAGGCCGGGAACTACGGAAAAGACGGAAAAAAAGGTTTTGACACCATTATTTCCCGTCTTCAGGCACAATGCTATGTCATTGTCAGTGATTTTGTTTATGCGAAGGATCGTTTCGGTCAAACCTATGGCTGGGGCATTGCAGAGTACTCTACTCCGGAAAAGTTTATGGGCGAGGCCTTTACCTCAAAGATATATGAAAAGAAGCCTTCCGAATCCTATGCCAGAATCTTTGGTCATCTTCTGGGACTCTGTCCTTGGTGTGACCCGAAAACGATTGAGCAGTACCTGACGCGTTTTCAGGGGGCTGAACGGCCGGACGGCCAGAAGCTGTGGCTCGTTCCTTCCAATCCTAAATACTATGATGTCGTCAGTGTATTTGCCAAAGAAGAAGAAATTGCATGGAAACAGGGCAGTGACAAGATCCGGCCGGGCGATATCGTTTATCTGTATGTTGGTGCACCTTATTCGGCGATCCTTTACCGATGTGAGGTTACAGAAATCGACATCCCGTATACCGGCGAGTCTGAGCACGTCCGAATCGACAAACTGATGATGATCCGGCGGCTGGAGGTCTATCCACCTGACAGGATGCCGCTTTCCAAAATGAAAAACTATGATGTTGTATCGGTGCGCTGTACGCGTTCCATGCCGCTGAAGCTGGCAGCCGTTCTATAAAACAGATGCCCTGCAGATCGCTGTCTGCAGGGCTTTTATCAGATCAGAAACTGATCTTTCACCGCCGGCTTCAGGGTCCAGAGGCGATTGAAGGTATCGCCTTCGATTTTTGCAAAATGTTCTTCCTTCGTCGGGAAAACGCGTGAAGTAAAGACCGCATCTCCATCGTTCACAAAGATCTCGACAGAACTTCTGTCGATGAAGATCCGCAGGTGGAAAAGACTGCTCTCCAGCGGACGCATACGGCTCTCCCCTTCCGAAAGATTGAATCTTGTTTTCATCCCGCTGCGATCCACCAGGATTTCGCGGCGGGATTCATTATAGTCGATCGTGATGCCGCCCTGTCCGGCTTCGTCCGCGAAAAGTGACAGATGCACATCTCCGGGCCGACAGTCGAGCTCCAGTTCCGCCGCCTCCGGCAGGCGGAAAACACCAGCTTCATTCGGTTCTGTTCCAATCCGCTCATCCCGCAGCTTTTTCAGTTCCGGCAGCGGCTGCTGGATCAAGCGGCGGCCGCGTACTGTCAGTTCCCTGGGAAGCGTCAGACAGCCGGACCAATCTTCTTCATCAGTCGGATAGGAAACATCCGGAAGGCCCATCCAGGCGATCAGGATCGCTTTATCGGCATCCTGCAGATTGTTTGCGCAGGCAGCCGCATAGGAGTCGAAACCAAAGTCCAGCACGTGAAATGCACCATCCGGTATGAAGGTCAGCGTCTCCCAGTCCATCGTACCCAGGATATATCCGTTATGATTGCGGCTGCCGCCGCGTCCCGGAATGTTCAGGTGCTGCGGGCAGAACAAAAGGACATCCTTCCCGCCGATATGTTCGATCGACGGACATTCCCACATGTCTCCGAAATTTTCAAATCCGGGCACTTTCAGCTCACCGGCAAAAGTCCATCCGTGCTGCAGATCCTCTGAAGCATAGATGAGCACGCAGCCGGTTTTTTGTTTGGTCTGCGCACCGATCAGCATATAATAGGTATCACTGCCGGGCATACAGATGATCTTGGGATCCCGCTGATGCTCCGTATAGTTCGGATTTGCGCCAAAAAGAGGAAGCGGATATTTCTCCGTCCAGCCATCATCACCCAGCCGCGCCAGACAGGTATAGGCGTGCCTTGTCCAGTCTGCGTCCCTGTGATTGCCTGTATAATACAGATACATCTTGTCGCCGATGGGAAACGCAGATCCGGAATAGGCACCTTTGTTGTCATATCCGTCGCCTTCGTCGGGGATCAGGCAGATGCCCAGGTTTTTCCAAGTCACCAGGTCTTTTGAGACGATGTGATACCAGTACTTCAGGCCATGCACAGCACCCCACGGGCACCACTGATAAAACAGATGCCAGCGATTATCATGCCATACAAAACCATTCGGATCGTTCATCAGCCCTGTCACTGCCTGATTATGGAAAAGCTGACGATAGGGAGACTTTTGGATCTGTTCAAACAGCGGAAATACTTCCTGCGGATCCTTCAGATAGCGATACCGTTCTTCCCTTGTCCATTCACGCATGGGATCATCCTCCTTTCGTCGGAGTGATTTTATAACATTTCGAGGAGTTCATTCAGGTTCGGCAGCCCCATGATCGTCTCGGCATAGATCGCCTTCAGGACGATCCCGTCCTGACCGATAATAAACATCGCCGGCAGCTGCTGCTCATTGCCTTCGTACTTACCATGGGAAAAGCCGGCTGCCTGAGCAGCAGCGCCTTTGGCCTTGAGCGCTTCCAGCTGGTCGCCGAGCAGGGCTTCCATGGACTTAGCCGGTTTGATCTCCAGTTCTTCGTACAGTTTCATGGAAGGATCACAGATGATGTCAAAAGGAAGCGGCACATCCTTAAGCTCTTCCTGCAGCAGACTCTTCTCGCTTTGCAGCATGAACACGATCCTGGCGTTCTTTGCCTTTACTTCATCGTAGCGTTGGGCTGCCAGATGAATATCATACCGGCAGACCGTGCAGCCAAGATAGCGAAGGCACCAGAGAATGGTCTTCGGCGCGGTGAACAGATCCTGCATGGTCGCCGGACCCTGATAT
>JAFOIR010000253.1 GCA_017420625.1 Bacillota bacterium | reverse complement strand
TCAATATCGCCAAGGCGGGCTACTTCTCCTCCGACAGAACGATCGACCAGTACAACAATGATATCTGGCATTTGGAGAAAGACTGCTGACCGCAGGGAACAGAATATCGTGCAGAGAAAACCCCCGGAGAGGGTTACCAAAAAATTTGGGGGAAAGGTCAAACTGACCCGGGGTTAAATTTGGGGTCTTAGAGAAAAAGAAGGTGATGTAATCACAGGAAATAGATTCTGTGAACATCACCTTTTCTAGTTGTCCAGATATCCAGAATCTCAGGAATAAGGTTATTCAAGCGCATGAAGCGTTGAACCTGGCGGCCGCTTTGTCCAATCTCATCTCCAATCAATGCAGCTGCTTCCAACTTTCCGACAACTTGTCGGGAAGTTGTCTCAACGGATCGTTTTTGCCCTTGGTGCTTAATTGCTTCCACCTTCATCTGATAGGCTTTTGCACGTTCGCTCGGAAGGATGTGCTCACGTTGAAGATTGGAATCAACCATGAAAATTGTCGCGGTATCATCATCCATTTCCCGGACGATAACCGGCATTGTTTCTTTCCCTGCAAGCATGGAAGCATATCTGCGTCTATGGCCGGAGATCATTTCATATTCGCCATTCTCCAAAGGTCTGACGATTGCCGGAACCAGAACGCCATATTCGCGGATACTTTCCGCCGTCCTTTGCATCTCTTCATCATCTACGATCCGGAAAGGATGGTTCTTAAAGGGATGTATTGATTCCAGCGGCAGCATGATCACATGCTCACCGGTTTCCTGTCTGCTCTCCTGGGTGGAGAAGATGTCATCGTAGCTGCTCAAGCTGATGTTTGCGCCTTTTTTCGGCATTGGTCATTACCTCACTGCAACATTGTCAAGTGACGAGTTCAGATTTCATATTTCTTCGGCTGACCATACCTCAAGCGCCACTCAGCACCTGCCCTCATCGGTATGTACACCGATACACGCACACGCTGATCTCTGCGAAATCCCTTGACAAAACGCCGTTTTCTGGTATTCTATAGTCAACGGTGAGTCCTACCGAAAGTGTGACTGCTAAAAGCGTTAGGAACTCTACTGGAGTTGCTACACAGTGGCTATGCGGAGACGCATAGCCACTTTTTTCAAGGAGAACCATGCAGACAAAATTTAAGCTTTACAAGGTGGATATGAAATATATCCGCAACCTGCACCATATAGATGACCGCGTGCTGTCAGTATCCCCGCAGACCGGAAAGGATACCTGTGTCTTTGTCGGTATAGTGATCGTCTGTGGGACGCATAAGTATTGCATCCCGCTCTCGTCTCCGAAGGATAAGCATAAAAGAATGCGGAATTCCATGGATTTCTCAAAGATAGAAGTGGATGGAAAATTACTGGGTGTTCTGAACTTCAACCTGATGATCCCAATCGAGGAAGCGCAGCTGCAGCCCATTGATTTGATTGTGAGAAGAAGAGACCGGTCTGAAATCATCCGGTACAAAGAGCTGTGTCAGAAAGAACTGGAATGGTGCCATCGGCACAGCGAAGTGATCTGCAATAAAGCAAACGTCCTGTATAAAGCGTATATATCTGACGATACGTTTTCTGCCCGTGACCGTTGCCTTGATTTCCACAAAATGGAAGCAGAATGCAAGAAATTTAACACGAAAGCCCCGGAAGAGGCTATAAGAAAGGAGTATGAAAATGGCAGTCTATACCCGCAATGAAATTAAAACCGCCTTTGTTCTGCTTCTTGATGAACGTCCCTTTACAAAAATCACCGTGAAGGATGTTGTGCTGAAATGCGGGGTCAACAGAAACACGTTTTACTACTATTTCCGTGATCTTCCGGATCTGGCGGAAGCAGTTGTCGAAGAAGATTATGGCCAGGTCACAGAGGGCAACCTGGATATCCATACGCTCGGGGAATGTCTGGATGCCTGTATCCGATTTGCCCTGGAGCACCGGAATGCGGTTATGCATCTTTATCGTTCAACAAACCGGGAACGGTTTATTTTATCCACAAGAAGGGTTTGTGACCGCATTACAGAACAATACCTGAATACAATCCTGGACGGACATCATATCACGCAGGAAGACCGGAAATATCTTCATACGTACTACCGCAGCATCCTTCTGGGCTGGATACTTGACTGGCTGGAAGATGACATGAAAAGCGATATCCGAAAACAGTCCGGGAGGATCAGCCAGCTGAAGCAGGGACATATGGAGGATATTATCCGCAGGTGTGAAATAAAATAATTTTCTTCTGCAGGCATTTTGCAGTTCGCGTAAAGAGTACCCCGTGTCGAAATCAGACATGGGGTACTTCTTTGTCTGTACCTAAGCCTGTATGAACATTATATGATGATGGAGAAGAATTAAAACGTTAGCAGGCGAAACCGTGCACGGCAATGTGGAGGTGGTATAAATGAAAGACATCAAACTGAGCACTATATCGAAAGCCGCTGGTGCAGCTGCCGGTGTCATAACGATCGCATCTGTCTCCGCCTGGATTTCCACCAAATACCTGTTGCGGATGGCTCTTGACAGAGAAGAACCTGTACTCTTAAAAGCCGCGGAAAAAAGAATCAGTGGAACCGAACAGGATAACGGGTTCATCCGGGCCATGCAGGAATCAGCAAAACATCTCGAAGAAAAACCAAACGAAACTATTTCCATCATGAGCTATGACGGCGAGCAGCTGGTTGGACACTGGATTCCGGTAAACCGTGCCAAACGTGTGATTATTGCTGTTCATGGCTGGAGAGGTTCCTGGACACAGACCTTCGGGATGGTGGCAGACAGTTTCGAGCAGAATGACTGCAGTGTATTATATATCGAACAGAGGGCCACAAACCAGAGCGGCGGCAAATATATAGGTTTCGGTCTTGTGGAACGATACGATTGTCAAAGCTGGATTAATTGGGTTGTTGAACGGTGCGGAAATGAAATTCCAATCTATCTTTGCGGTGTTTCCATGGGCGCCACTACTGTTTTAATGGCTGCCGGCTTCGAATTGCCGGATAACGTGCGCGGCATTATTGCTGACTGCGGCTTCACATCCCCTCATGCCATCTGGAAACATGTGGCCAACAATAATCTTCATATCGCGTTCAACATGAGAGGCGTTATCGCTGATGAAATATTCCGCCAGAAGCTGCAGATCTCCCCGGACGAATACTCTACACTGCAGGCGCTGGCTGACAGCCGTATTCCCGTCCTGTTTGTTCACGGAACAGAGGATCATTTTGTTCCGGTAGAGATGACATACGAGAATTATCAGGCCTGCAATGCGCCCAAAAGGCTTTTCGTCGTCCCGGGTGCCGACCATGGCATGTCATACTACCTCGAGCCACAAAAATATGAACAGGAAATGAAGTTATTCTGGAAAGAGTATGACTCATGAACGATAGAGAGAAACTCCATTTAATGAACAGAAATGCCGTTTATACAGCAAAAGCGATCTATTTCTGTATATCTGCCGTTTTCTGTGTCCTCGGCATCTTTCTCATCATAAAAAACCCCCATGTACTTCGTCATACATGGACGCTTTGCGGAATCTACCTGATCCTTCACGGTTGTATTGAAATCAAAGGACATTATTTAAAGGATCTATATTTGCTTGCATTTTCCAATGGCCTATATGTTGGCGGACTCAGTATATTGATGGGCAGCCTGCTCCTGCTTTTTGTGAGAGGCTATGCTGATTGCCTGTATGTCTTACTGGGAACTGCCCTATTGGCAGATGCTTTGGAAAAAATCGAACTGGCGCGTCCGGCAAAATCTTTTGGCATTGTATTTTGGTGGATCATCCTGGGAAGCGGGATCCTTACCGCAGGCGTCAGTATCTATCTGATGGCATCTAAGGCAGGATACAATTATGTTTCCGCCTGGAAAACAGGACTGCTTCTTCTGTCTGCCGGTTTATTGAATGCACTGACGGCGTTGATTGCAGTCCACGCCCCTACAAAGATCCATCCCCTGGAAGAGGTTCTTCAGGAAGAGTCTCCCTGGGGGCTGTAGGATACTTTTCAGCCATTCTTTCCGGTAAGAGATACGGATCCTATGGGGATATGTCCACCCTGCACGGAATGGCCGATTAAGATATGAATCCATACAAACACACGAGGAGGACTGAACATGAACCTGGGAAACAGCTTAAAGAAACTCGGCATCGAACAGACTTTCCGTTATGTTTATAAAGATCCCGAACCGAACATGCGGAAACTAATGGACTGGGCTGATCGTTTTGCCGGAAATGAATTTGAAGGACAGAGAAAAGCCATAAGGGAAGTCATTGAAAACAAAGAGCATCCGTATCATGATTTCGTACTGCATTTATTTAAGGACGTGGATCAGGATGTCCTGACAACTCTTGTCACAAATTTTTTTATCAATGCGGCTTTAATCGGCTGGCCGATACAGGAAAAACTCCGCAATGAGCTGGGCTGCAATATTCCCTGGGCGATCCTCCTGGATCCGACAAGCGCCTGTAACCTGCATTGCACCGGATGCTGGGCCGCGGAATACGGCAACCGCCTGAACCTGACAGTTGACGAAATTGACGATATCATCAGGCAGGGAAAAGAACTCGGGGTGTATATGTATATCTACACCGGAGGAGAACCACTGGTACGCAGGAAAGATCTGATGCAAATCTGCGAAAAGCACAACGATTGTGTCTTCCTCTCTTTTACGAATGGCACCCTGATTGATGATGCATTTGCAGAAGAAATGCTCCGTGTACGGAACTTTATACCGGCAATATCATTGGAAGGATTTGAAGAAGCCACGGACAGCAGGCGCGGAACAGGCGTCTACCAAAAGGCAGTCAACGCCATGGAGATCCTGCATAAATACAGGCTGCCATACGGGATATCCGCATGCTATACGAGTGTAAATTATGACTCCATTACCTCGGAGGAATTTTATGACAAGCTGATCGAAATGGGGGCATATTTCATCTGGTATTTCCATTATATGCCCATCGGAAATGATGCAGTCCCCGCACTGCTTCCCACTCCCGAACAGAGAGAGCTTGTGTGCAGGCGGATCCGTTATCTGCGTGCCAATAAGCCTTTATTTGCCATGGATTTTCAGAATGACGCGGAATATGTGGGCGGCTGCATTGCAGGCGGAAGGCGATATCTCCATATCAATGCCAACGGAGATGTGGATCCCTGCGTTTTCATCCATTACTCGGACTCCAATATCCGGAAAAAGACATTGCTTGAATGCCTGCAGAGCCCCGTATTCATGGCATACCACGATAATATGCCTTTTAACGACAATATGTTCCGCCCGTGCCCGATGCTTGAAAACCCGCATTATATCCGCAGGATCGTAAACGAAACCAGTGCCCCGTCCACGGATCTGCAGTCACCGGAAAGCGTGGAGCATCTTACTTCCAAAACAGAATCCTATGCAGAGAAATGGGCTCCTAAAGCAGATGAAATGTGGCAGGAGCGGCTGCGGGAAAAAGAATCCCGAAAAGCTTAATCCGGATTATGAAGGAGGAAGTACAGATGATTTTCGGTATGACATATTATCAAATATGCTGGTACTTCCTCTTTTATTCTTTTTGCGGATGGATTCTGGAAGTTATCTTCCATGCGGCCGCCCTCGGCAGGATCGTTAACCGAGGATTCCTGAATGGTCCGATATGTCCGGTTTACGGGTTCGGAGCGCTTGCCGTTTTTTCCCTTACCGGATATCTGCAGCAATCAGAACTGTATCTTAATGACTTCAGCCTGTTTGTTTCAGGGGTATTGCTTGCCACGCTGGTTGAACTGATTGCCGGGTGGCTGATGGATAAGTGTTTTCATGCGAGGTGGTGGGATTATTCCGATAAGCCTCTGAATTTTCATGGCTACATCTGCCTGGAGTTTTCCCTCATCTGGGGAGTCTGCGTACTTCTGGCTGTAAGGCTCCTGCAGGCATATGTCGCCAGTCGGCATATTGTTCATGATCCATCAACCTTCGGATGGGTAGTTCTGATAATCTTTTATAGCACTCTGGCGGCAGACCTGTTTGTGACAATATTAGTGCTCCGTGGCTTTAATAAAACTCTGACGAAATTGGATTCCATACAGGAAAGCATGAAACTCGTCAGCAACCAGTTAAGCGAAACAGTAGGCAGCCAGGCAATCAGTGCTGCCCGGCTTACGGGAGAAGCCAAGGTTCAGGCTGCGCTCGGGAAGGCTGAAATGAAAGACAGACTGAACGAAAAATTATCCGGTCAGCTTTCACCGGATGAGGCCCGCCAGAAACTATCTGTCCTGCAGGCGCGCTTTGATGAATTATCCGGTAAAATCAGCAGAAACAACCTATGGGGACAGGGCCGCCTCTTACATGCGTTTCCTTCACTGAAACACAGGGATCATCCGGATATCATCCGCCTTCTCAGGCAACGGAAGGAGGAAAAGTGAAAAATGGAAAAAGATTATTTTCCTGTAATAGAGCAGTTTGTAAATACCAGACTTTCCGGAGTCAATCTGAGGCAGATGCTCCATGAATACGCCGGCCCTTACCGAGAATTAATGGCATATTATCGCTGTGCCATGATGGAAGTAGAGGCAAAATTCAAAGTCCTGAGCGAAGAACTGTCCCTGCAGAGTGACCATAACCCGATCGAAACGATAAAAACCCGGCTCAAAAAGCCCGAGAGCATCCTTGAGAAAGCTTCTGCCAGAAATATAGCCCTGAATCCCGAAGATCTGGAACAGGGCATCAATGACATCGCCGGCGTGAGGGTCATATGCTCCTTTGTCTCCGACATCTATATGCTGGCGGATGCTCTTCTGAAGCAGGATGATATCACACTCATCCGGCGAAAAGATTATATCCAAACCCCCAAACCGAATGGATACCGTTCCCTTCACCTGATTGTGGAAATCCCTATCTTCCTTCATGACAGGAAACGCCTTATGAAGGTTGAGGTTCAGCTTCGGACGATCGCAATGGATTGGTGGGCCAGTTCGGAACATAAAATACGGTATAAAAAGAAACTGTCAGACTCAATTTTACAGGAGATTGATCAGGATCTTCAAAAAGATCCGTTGATTGTAAAATGGAAATGGACAGATAAAAAGGATCCATAGAGAAGCCTCGTATGGTAGAATAGAGTTGCTAAACACAATCTACTAGAGGAGGCAATCACTATGGATCACCCCCAGTATACCACAGAATATCAGGAACGCAAGAAGGGCCAGCATCTTCGAGCTGAGGATCGGGGAGCAATCAAGGCGTATAAGAAGGCTGGGTATAGCAATCGTGCAATCGCTCGGGAGCTTAGATGTTCCCCGACGACAATCGGGAACGAGCTTAAACGCGGGACACCCCCGCGAAAGAGCAGTCGAGGAAAAGCCCCTGGCTACTCGGCCAAGCGAGGAGAAGCTGTCTACCGTGCAAACAGGGCGGCGAGCCGAAAACCATATAAGATAACAACATGCAGCCGGTTTCAGGCATGGGTTGCGAAGCATATGCGAGAAGAGGATTGGTCCTTCGACGCCTGCTGTGGATACGCAAAGCGGATGAACCTCTTCCCTTCGTCGGAGATGGTCTGCACAAAGACACTGTACAACATGGCCTGGACAGGGGAGTTCCCTGTCTCGCTCTTTGAGCTGCCCGAGGCGTT
>JAFOIR010000252.1 GCA_017420625.1 Bacillota bacterium | reverse complement strand
CTTCTGCTTCCGCTTCTTCAGTCTGTTCTTCGGGAAGTTTTTCCACCAGGATCTCATCCTGCAGATTAGGTTTGTCTTCCATTCGTGTCCTCCTGGGTAATCGGTTTATATCCGCTGCCTGGTGAGAAGAGATCAGGAAAATCCTGCATCAATCCTTCCAGTGCGGAGACAACTTTTTGATAATCCATTCGCATTGGACCAACGACACTGATCGTACCGATCGTTCGGTCTCCATAGCGATAATTGGCTGTTACGATGCTGCAGTCATGCAGCTGTTCGATCTGGTTTTCTGTTCCGATTCGAATCTTCAGACCAGGTCCGGTCGTTTTTTCTTCTGTACTGATCAGATGAAGAATCTGATCTTTCTGCTGCAGAAACTCCATCAGGGATCTGGCTCTGGCTATATCTGAAAACTCCGGAAAACTCAGGATATTCGTCGTACCGGATGTAAAGACATCTCCGTCATCAGCGTGCTGAAGTGTATCGCTGATGGCATCCAGAAGACTTTCCATCACTTCTGAATCAACATTCAGCTCTTTCTTGATCTTTTGAATCAGCGGAAGATCCATCTGTGCGACTGAAAGTCCGCTTAGCTCCTGATTCAGCACATCAGATATCCTGTAAAGAGTTTGTGCTGCCATCGGATGCTGCATCGGAATCACATGATTACGAACAATGTTCCCGTCTGTTACCAGTACCAGGATCGCGGATCGTTCATCCAGCTGCATCAGCTGCAGATGTTTCAGTTTGGATCTCTTCAGCTGCGGCATCGTTACGACCGTTGTATATTTGGTCAGCGTCGCCAGAAGATCACCGATCTCACGAAGCAGTGAATCCAACTGAACGGTTTTATCCTTTAACAGATTCATCAGGATCCCTACCTGCTGATCATCTACTGATTCTCGCTTCATCAGCTGATCAACATATAACCGATATCCTTTCGAAGACGGGATCCGGCCAGCGGATGTATGCGGCTGTTCGATGAGTCCCATCTCTTCCAGATCTGACATTTCATTTCGAATGGTAGCTGATGACAGATCCATCAGGAATCGCCTGGAAATCGTACGCGATCCTACCGGTTCGGCCGTCTCCAGATAATTCAGAATGATGGCCTGCAGGATCTGAAGCTTACGTTCGCTCATATCCATAAATAATCACCTGCCATTTTGATTTGTTAGCACTCGAACGAGAGGAGTGCTAACATCTTGGTATACTATATACCTATCAGCCACATTTGTCAATGGGTTTTAATGAAAAATATTCAGATAAAGTCGACAAAAACCTGATTCGACAGATCCATGCCAAGGGATGTTAGCTGCAGTCTTCCGTTCTGGATCTGAAGAAGTTTGTTCCTGATATGCTTCTCGATAATTCCCGGAAAAACTTCTTCTATCGTGACATGATAGTTTTCTTTGAAATCGCTTAAAAGAATTCCTTGATTCTGTCTCAGTCCAAGGAAAAGCATCTCCGACATCTGATCTTTGGAAGACAGGATTTGCACCTCTTCTCTTTTCACAGGTTGACGAAGATATAAAGAAAGATCGGTTGTATTATGAAAACGGGTTTCCTGAATCAGAGATGAGGCACCAAGACCGGCTCCTATATATTCTTTCCGCTGCCAGTAACCAGTATTATGGATCGATTCATATCCGGGAACTGCATAATTCGAGATCTCATACTGCATGAAACCATGTTCCTTAAGAAAAGCAGTCGAACGATGAACCATCAGTCTTTCCTCGTCTTCTTCCGGTAAAGTGAGATCGCCTTTTTCGTACAGTTCATAGAAAGGTGTACCTTCTTCTACGATCAGACTGTAAAGAGACAAATGCCGGATCGGAAAAGACAGCGCCTTTTCCAGCGTCTTTTTCAGACTCTTTAATGTCTGTCCCGGCAGTCCCAGCATCAAATCAAAAGAAAGATTCCTGAAACCCTGCTCCCACAGGATCTCATAGGAATGAACAACGGTATCAGCTGTATGGATCCGTCCCAGAGTTTTCAGAATTTCATCATCGAAAGACTGAACACCCATGCTGATCCGGTTGATCCCGGCTTCTTTCCAATCTTTTGCTTTTTCTTCTGAAACGGTCCCTGGATTGACTTCGATCGTGATCTCTGCCTCCGGCAGAAGCTGATAGTTGTCCCGGATCGTTTGCATCAGTCGACTGATCATCCCTGCTTTCAGGATCGACGGTGTTCCACCGCCGAAAAATATGGATGAGATCGGTTTGTCTTCCGCTTCCCCTTTGCGTAATTTCAGTTCTGTCCTAAGAGCAGAAAGGTAGCTGTCCATGACCGACTCGCTGATCCCGGGGAAGGAAAGGAAATCACAGTACCGGCATTTTTGTATACAAAAAGGGATATGAACATAGATCATCATCTGTCTCTGTTTCATATCCCTTATGCTCCTTCGCTTATTTGCGTCCGATATCATGTCGATAGAATACATCCGTAAACGTAATATCGTCTACATGATCGTATGCCTTTTCAATCGCTTCAGCAAGAGAATTCGCTTTCGCAACGATTCCCAGTACTCGTCCGCCATTCGTGACGATATTTCCTTCCGAATCTTTTTTCGTTCCGGCATGGAAAACCATCATATCATCCAACCCTTCCAGTTTGGAAAGTCCTTCGATCGGATAGCCTTTCCTGTAGCTGACTGGATATCCGCCGGAAGCAAGAACTACACACACAGCCGCTCCATCATCCCACTTGATTGGAAGATCCTCAAGTGTTCCGTCGATACAGGCTTCAAAGATATCGATCAGATCTGTTTTAAGACGCGGCAGAACGACCTGAGTCTCCGGATCACCAAAACGAGCATTATATTCGAGTACCTTCGGTCCTTCTTTAGTCAGCATCAGGCCAAAGTACAGGATCCCTTTGAAAGTCCGCCCTTCTGCATTCATGGCATCGACGGTCTTCTGGAAGATCTGCTCCTCTGCCTGTTTTTCATATTCCTTCGTATAATACTGACTTGGGGAGAAGGTTCCCATACCGCCGGTATTCAGTCCCTGATCATGATCGAATGCACGTTTGTGATCCTGTGCGGAGACCATTGGTTTCACACATTTGCCGTCACAGAATGAAAGGACCGAAACTTCCTGACCAGTCAGGAACTCTTCAATGACCATCTTATTGCCGGCTGCACCGAACTTCTGATCTACCATGATCTCATCGACGCCTTTCAGAGCGTCTTCCAGCGATTCACAAATCAGAACTCCTTTGCCGAGAGCAAGCCCGTCTGCCTTCAGCACGATCGGAAAACTTGTCTGTCTCTTCAGATACGCTTTGGCTTCATCGGGGTCTGTAAACTCTTCGTAAGCAGCAGTAGGAATCCCATATTTTTTCATGAGGTTCTTGGAGAAGACCTTGCTTCCTTCGATCAGGGCTGCTTTCTGCTGCGGTCCGAATACCCGCAGATTTCTCTTTTCAAATTCATCGACGACGCCCAGCATCAACGGATCATCCATCCCGATCACCGTCAGATCGATGGCTTCTTTCTCAGCAAAATCAGCCAGAGATACAATGTCGGTAGCCTGGATCGGAACGCACTCAGCCAGCTGTTCAATACCTGCATTGCCGGGTGCACAGTAAATCTTTTCTGCTTTGGGACTCTGCGCCAGTTTCCATACGATGGCATGTTCCCGTCCGCCACCGCCGACTACTAAGATTTTCATAGGTAATTCCCCTTCTATTCATTTCCTGCTGTTATCCGGCAGATTTTTCCTTCCACATTCAACTTTCCCTCTGAAAAGAGCCTTACTGCTTCGGGAAGGAGTTTCCATTCAGCCTGCTGCATAACACGAAGCTGCAGACTTTCCGGTGTATCATCCGGTTCGATTGAAACTGCTTTCTGCAGAATGATCGGTCCTGTATCCGTTCCACTGTCCACAAAATGTACTGTGGCACCGGTTACTTTCACACCGCGGTTCAATGCTTCTTCATGAACTTTCAGTCCATAGAATCCATCTCCACAGAAAGAAGGAATCAGACTGGGATGAATATTGATGATCCGGTTGGGAAATGCTTCAACGAAGCTATGACTAAGTACCACCAGAAATCCAGCCAGAACGATCAGATCGATCTTTTCGCGGAGCATCAGATCAAGTAAAGCATTGCCATATTCTTCATTGGAAGAAAAACGGACAGTCGGCAGATATGCAGTCTGGATTCCGGCATTTTTTGCACGCTCCAGTGCGTAAGCCTTCTTCCGATTGCTGACGACCAGTGCGATCTGTGCCTCTGGAAATTTCCCTGCTGCTTGTGCATCTATCAGCGCCTGGAGGTTGGTACCGCCTCCTGAAACCAGAACAGCGACCCGTATCACAGTCTGACCTCCGGATCTTTGTCGATGTTTTCTTCGATCACACCGATGCGGTAAGCAGCCTGACCTGCCTTCTTAAGCGCACGGATGGCTTCATCTGCTTCTTCCGGTGATACAGCTATCATCATACCGATTCCCATATTGAATGTATTGAACATACCGTGTTCACTGATCCCACCTTCTTTTTGGAGAAGAGAGAAAATCGCCGGTACCGGCCAGGTACCTTTTTCGATTCTGGCAGCTGTATATTCCGGGAGCATCCGCGGAATATTCTCATAGAAACCGCCGCCGGTAATATGGCAGATCGCTTTGACTTTCACATGCTTTTTCAGTTCATCGATCGCCTTTACATAGATCTTCGTAGGAGTCAGCAGGACCTCACCAAGAGGTTTTTCCAGGATACCATAATCACTGGAAAGCCTTTCCATCGCATCGGGAAGATCGATTCCAAAAACTTTTCGAACCAGAGAAAATCCGTTGCTGTGAAGGCCGGTGCTGGCAAGACCGATAATCACATCACCCGCAAGAACATCTTTCCCGTCGATGACATTTTTCCGGTCAACGATGCCGACTGAAAAGCCCGCGATGTCATATTCATCTTCCGGCATCATCCCTGGATGTTCTGCAGTTTCTCCTCCGATCAGAGCACTGTTTCCTTGACGGCAGCCTTCTGCCACACCGCTGACGATTTCGGCGATCTTTTCCGGGTAGTTTTTACCACAGGCAATATAATCAAGGAAGAAGAGCGGTTCCGCACCGCAGCAGATGACGTCGTTCACACACATTGCAACTGCATCAATACCGATCGTATTGTGCTTGTCCAGCAAAAAGGCGACCTTCAGCTTTGTGCCGACACCGTCTGTCCCCGAAACGAGGATCGGTTCTTCCATGTCTTTTCCCGCAATAGAAAACAGTCCTCCAAAGCCCCCCAGATCGGTAACGACCTCAGGTCCAAAGGTGGACTGTACATCTTTTTTCATGAGTTTGACTGACTGATATCCGGCTTCGACATCGACACCGGCATTCTTATACTCAATTGCCATAATATCCTCACTTCATATTAGATTATGGTTCCATATGAAGTAATTGTAATATAAGATACTTGGCATTGTCAAGATTCGGGGCATTGGACACGATGCCGATATATACCGGCCTTTTGGCCAGAGATTCGTCAATTATACTATCGGTGTTCCGTATACAGATCAGCAGCGGAATATCCTTCCTGACATCTTTGATTCTGCCGGTATCACCAGTCTCGGAAATGTCCATCGAAAGAATGCCGCTCTCCTGATCTCTGGAGAGAAGATTCGCCTTTTCGGAAATCGCCATAAGTTCTTCTTCTGTAAATACATCCCGAAGATCCACAAGATATCCGCTGCTTCCATCAAAACTGAGCGATTCTTCATCTCCTATGATCACATCGAGCATTTCCGTCTGGATAAAAGCTGCCATCCGATAGATCATCGCAGTTTTCTCTTCCATTTCCGCAGCCGTATATCCATTATAGAATGAATAAACCTTGTATTCTTTGGCCCCGTCTTCCGTCGGTTCCGGATAGAGCTTGGCAAAATGATCCGGCATCAGATCGATCTGATCCAGATCCAGATAACGGGCATGTACTGCGACACCCAAACATGCATCCTTTTCTTTGGCGAAGGTATGTCTCCCGATCAAATCGATCAGAATGATGATGACGATCACGATTCCCAGTGCAGCGAGCCCATAATACCGAACGATATGCTGGAATTTTTCCTTACCGGAAAGCTGACGAAAATTCTCTCTCGCTGACTGTCTGTCCTGATCCATTCCTTCACCTCCCTTCTATCCAAATGCGCGACTGTAATCTCCAAAGACAGCTCTGATGACGCCAGGCAGATCTTTCATCGTAATCAGACGGGCATTTCCCATATTCTTTCTGGTCTCTGCTTTATATTCGCCGGATGGAACATAGATTGAATGAAAACCAAGTCTTGCCGCCTCACGGATCATCAGATCAATGGAAGGCACTTTTTTGAGCTCTCCGGTCAGTCCTACATCGCCAATAAAGACAGCTCCCTGCGGTACAGGTTTGCGAAGTGCAGAAGAAGCAAGACAAATCAGAACTGCCAGAGAAACACCCGGCTGTGTCAGTTTAAGGCCGCCGGTCGATTTGACAACTACGTTCTTATCAAAAAGTGTGATGCCGCCTCTTTGTTCCAGAATAGAGATCAGCGTCCCGAGTCGATCCCGGCTCAGGCATTCTGAGATTCGGGAAGGATATGGGGTGAAGCTCTGGGAAATCAGGCTTTCCACCTCAATGATCATCGGGCGGGTGCCTTCTTTCATAACGGAAAGGCTGCTGCCATTGACGATCATCTCCGGGCTCCGGTTAGTCATAAAGAACCTCGAAGGGTTGTCGATGGGCACTAATCCGTTTTCTTCCATTGTAAAGAAACCCATCTCGCCCGTACTGCCAAATCGGTTTTTGCTGGCAGAGATCGTCCGGATCTCTTCTACCGGATCTGCCTCCATGAACAGGACTGTATCGACCATATGCTCCAAAGAACGGACACCAGCCAGTTCATCTTCCTTCGTCATCTGTCCGGCCATAACAACGGCTCTTGGCTTTTGAGGATCCTTGGCGATCCTGAGCACCGCATTTGTGCATTCGACAATCTGTGTCGGTGAACCAGGCCGGGAAGAAAATTCTTCCAGAAAGAACGTCTGAATACTGTCCAGAATTACGAGCGCGGGATCGATCTGATCGATGGCTGAAAGAACTTCGTTCATCTGGGCAGTAGAAAGAACCCATAAATTCTCATGAATTTCATTGTTCAGAATCCGCTCAGCTCTTCGACGCATCTGGCTTTCGCTTTCCTCACCGGAGACATAGAGCACTACCATCCCCTGCTGTGCCACTTCCTGTGCAATCCTGAGCAGCAGAGTGGATTTTCCTGCCCCTGGCTTTGCTGCTATTATCGTGATGGAGTCCTTAACAAACCCTCCCCCGAGCACTCTGTCGAGTTCAGAAATATGAGTCCGGATCCGTTCATTTCCTACCAATGAGACCTTTTTCAGAGGCCGCAGACTCTGTCCGGCAGATTTTTTGGATAACGCCGTATTCGGACCGGTACTGACAGTTTTCGAAGGAGCTTCCTGTTCCTCCAGGCAGTTCCATTCATGACAGGACGGACACTGCCCCATCCATTTCGGCGATTCAAAACCACATTTCGTACATACGTAAATCTGCTTTGTTTTTGCCATTATGCTTTCTCCAGAATCAGACGTTCATCCTCTGAAGCCTTCACCAGGACTTCATCATTCTCATGAATATGCCCTGCCAGAATCGCATCGGCCAGCGCATCCTCAAGAAGCGACTGAAGAACCCGGCGAAGCGGTCTGGCACCGTAAGCCGGATCATATCCCTTACGGCAGATCAGCGATAGTGCTTCATCTGTCAGAACAAGATGAATATGATGACCGGTTTCCACTCTCGTTTTGATTTCCTTAAACATCATCCTGGCGATGCTGGTGATTTCATCCTGCGTCAGCGAATGGAATACGATCGTTTCATCCAAACGGTTCAGGAACTCAGGACGGAAGACACGCTTGACTTCATCCATGACATGTTTTTTCATATCGTCATAGGCTCGCTGCTCGGAATGATCGGTCATGAAGCCCAGCTGTTTGGGAGCACTGATGCTGCGGGCACCTGTGTTGGAAGTCATGATGATGACCGTATTTTTGAAATCAACCTTTCTGCCCTGCGCATCGGTCAGCCGTCCATCATCCAGAATCTGCAGCAGCAGATTAAAAATATCCGGATGTGCTTTCTCGATCTCATCAAACAGTACTACGGCATAAGGCTTTTTGCGAATCTTTTCAGAAAGCTGACCGCCTTCTTCATAGCCAACATAGCCAGGTGCCGAGCCGATGAGCTTGGAAACACTGTATTTTTCCATGTATTCCGACATGTCCATTCGGATCATGGCATCTTCATTGCCAAAAAGAGCCTCGGAAAGCGCTTTGGCAAGCTCTGTCTTACCGACACCGGTTGGGCCAAGCAGCAGGAAGGAACCGATCGGGCGTTTGGGGTCCTTTAGTCCCAGTCTTCCGCGCCGAATAGCTTTGGAAACGGCCTGAATTGCTTCTTCCTGACCAATAACTCTCTGATGCAGACGTTCTTCCAAACTGGAAAGTCGCTCTCCCTCAGACTCTTTCAGCCGGCTGACAGGAATACCTGTCCACAGTGCGACAACATCCGCAACATCATCTTCCAGCACAACAGGATAATCATTTCTGACGGATGTTTCTTTTTTCTGTTTCTCAGTCCGTGATTCCAGATCTCTCAGTTTCTTTTGTATCTCAGCTGCTGTTTTCAGGTCGCCCTTCATGATCGCCTATTCTTTCTCTTTTTCCAAAAGAGAAATCCCTGTAGGATGATTTTTTTCCGTTTTTCTGGCTTCAGGTGCCTTCAGATGTACACGGCTTCCTGCTTCATCCATCAGGTCGATCGCTTTATCAGGAAGAAAGCGCTCAGTGATATAGCGTCTGGAAAGCCGAACACAGGCCTGG
>JAFOIR010000251.1 GCA_017420625.1 Bacillota bacterium | reverse complement strand
CTCATAGATCTGTTCGGCCAGCGGGATCTCTTCTGCCGTTGCCGCCAGCATCATCCTTACATAGATCCGTGTGTAAAGGATCCATTTTCCAAGCAGTTTCCAGTGCCGAACCTGCTGAGGATTCAGTCTATCTGCAAAATCCTGCTGATAAGGAGAGGCGATCTTTTCAATCTCATCGATCAGAGGATCGGCCTTTAAAAGCCGGCTGTGATACTCCGGATCTTTTCTCGGAGTCTGGGTCATCACATAATTCGGATCAAAGCAGAAGGAAAGCTCATTCATCTTCTCAAAGAGCTTTCTGCCTTCCTCTCCGTAACAGTCCTGATAGTAGGAAATGGCTCGTTCTTCGAAGGGGATATCCGGATCCACCGCTGCCTGTGCGAGAACGAAGTTCGCAAGACCATTCGGGAACTGGCTTCGAAGTTCCTGACAGCTGTTGTAACCGTTCAGTCCGAACTTTCTGTGATTCTTCATATCCCCGTCGATCGTTCGTGCGATCCGTACATAAGTCGGATCGCCGTAATGCGCACGGCCCATATAGTAATCATAGTCGAAACAGTCAAAGGTGGGAGATCGGAAGGCTTTTTGCTGCCATGCCCGAAGGAAGCTAAGGTTCGTCTCCACATCTTTCGGGAAGCTCAGATGGTTCAGTTCAAAGGGAGGCTCATCCGGAAGCTTTTCCGGATCAAAGTCTGCGAAGCTCTGTTTGAAGCTTCGGGTAATGGGCGCAAACATCAAAAGAAATCTTTCCGGATTCCTGATCTGATCGGTGACCGGCTCCCACAGTAGATCCACATAGAGCAGCATGACCAGCCTGGTCCGGATGGAAGCCTTCGTCATGGCCTCATCGAGTTCGTTCAGCAGCACCACGTACCAGTCGGAGGGACGTTTCTTCCGGCAGTTTTCACATTCGCAGGAATTGTTCCGATCATCCGCCAGCCAGATATGCAGATAATCGACCGACGGTGTCTTTTCCAGATATTCCATGACGTGGGAAACGAACTTTCTTCTGACCAGCGGATTTGAGAGGCACAGATTCGTGTTGGTGGGAACTCCGCCCCAAAGGCCGCGTTTTCCATCTACCATCGCCATCATCGATGTCGCCTCTTCATCGAATATCTCTTCCGACTTTTCCCATCCGGTCTGTCTGGCACCCAAGACTTTGGAGGTCCAGCCATGCCCCACGCGGTGCTGAAGCAGGCCTCTTTTCTTCATTTCTTCGTCAAAGCCTTCCATCAGCCGGGCGGCATCTTCCATCGTCACTTCTTTTGGTTCCATCAGCGGGTTGGCCAGGTGCAGGTAGTAGCGCTCCAGGAACGTCTTCGGCAGTTCAAACTGGAAGAAAAAGCTGTTGTAGCCGACCTTCGGCGACCAGTCGATAAACCGAAGGATATCATCGATGGAGTTCGCGCCTTCCAGGCAGGCTCCCCGGTGCCGAAGGGCTGCTTCGACATAATCGCAGGCTTTGTAGCCTGCCGGATCCGGCTGATACGGGATCCATTCATTTTGAGGTCCCGGCTTTAAGAATCGGCAGCCGATCATCGTCAGATACCGGTAAGCACCGAGCAGTACCGCTCTGGGGTTATTGCCGGTGATCTGTCCGCTGACTCTGTCCTTTTCTATGGGATCATCAGCTTGCTTCACACAGATCTCATACCGGTCATCCAGCCGAGGATCATAAGAGAAGGACGCCTGGTCCGGTTCTTTCTTTGTGTTATTCTTGGAAAGATTCGGATCTACTGAAAGCGTCAGGCTGATTTTGGGAGCTCCCATTCTCAGCAGATATTTCTCCAGTTCCTCTGCTGCAAACTTCACCGGCCGAAGTTCTTCCTCTGTCCAGGCCTTCAGCGACTGGTTTAGCAGGATCTGCACCATTCACCTCCTCAGATCATTTGTCCAGGTATTCCTGATATTTGGCATCCACCTCTTCCCGGGAGACCGTATTGAGTCCGTTGATGTTGGAATTGTGGGCTCCGGAAAAATAGGATCTGGCCGTTTCATAGTCACCTTCAGCCTCATAGATCAGACCAAGATAATACTTGCTCGAAGCCAGAGTATCTTTCATCTCCAGTGCTTTCATGAAAAGCTCTTTGGCTTCCTCCATCCGGCCCTGTTCATAGGCGATCACCGCCAGGTTGTCATAGGCACCGGCGTTGGACTGATCCAGTTTCAGCGCTTCTTCTGTTTCTTCTGCGCCTTTCTGATAGTTCTTTGCTTCGATATAGAAATAACCGAGGGTCGTATAGTATTCAGGCGACAGAAGGTCATAGTCGCCTTTCATGTTTTCAAGGGTATCGATCGCCCGCTGAAGGTCTCCGCAGTTCCAGTAGGCAATCGCCAGATCCTGTCTGACGATCTTCAGAAGCGTTGGCTGCAGATTCTCTTTGACAAGCAGGTCTTCAAGAAGAGTTTTCGATTCTTCATAGCGGCATTTCTTCATGAGCTGCATGGCATAAGCGATCTTCGGTGCATCCGCGCTTGCTCCGTGACGGAAGGCATATTCATAAAAACGAAACGCCTGTTCCGGCTTTTTCCCGACTCCCTGCAGAAAGTAGCCTATACGGGCGATGGTGTTGGGAAGGCGAATCAGCGCGACCAGCAGCAGGTAGGCCAAAGATCCCAGAAGAATCCAGCCGCCTCCCACATGAAAGACGACAGCGCCGATCAAAAGAATGATATAGATCACCAGAAACGGGTGTTTTTTCAGAAAATCCATAAAAAGCCTCCTTGGAGCAGATAGTAAAAATATATCACACTCCAGGGAGGCTTTCAACCGCAACTTAAGCTTTGCAGGTCAGCTTTTTTACCTATCGGTCAACAGATTCTGTCCACCGCTCCTGATTGTAGATATCGGTGAAGACGTAGGCGATCTTCAGCCGAAGCGCTTCCAGAGAGACATTTTCGACTGTCAGTTCGCCGTCTGACGGTACCACCATCTGGTCGCCCAGATAGAAGCTTTCCTGATAGGTACCGTCATAACCATAGTAATCACAGATAAAGTCGATCACATCGCCGGGCTGAAGCACAGTGGTATCGACCTGGCTGACGCCGAAGCCGTTGGAATCATCTTCCGCCAGAATAAAGCCGCTCTGCGCTTTCGCAACCGTAAGGGTCTCGCTTTCCTGATAGACAGGCCGCACACCGGCTACATAGCCGCTCGGATGTTCATTGTCGAAGACCAGGATGATATCGGAAAGTACGCCATTGACATAGGCCGGTACCCGGCCGGTGATGACATAGTTTTCACCGTCATCAAAGGTCGATTCGTGATAGTAGGCGACGGCCTGTCCGTTGATGCCTACCCAAACCTTCTGGGTATCGCAGATCAGCGCGCCGTCCTCAGTGAATTCAAAGACATTGTCAAGGCCAAGGTCGATGAAGCCTTCACCGTCATCCACGAACATGTTCAGCTGCAGGTTATGAACGAGGCTCCACTGCTGTTTGGAAAGCCGAAGCAGCAGATTGCCGCTTTCATCGGAGTTCCACCTGAGAAGCGATCCGTCAAACCAGTTGTCGCTGATATAATCAACCATGTCTTCCTGAGGGAGAGAGCGGTCCTGATAGTAGTAGTCCATGTTCGAGCTGTCCAGGTCATCGAAGATACCGGAGAAATCTCCTCCTCCGCCCAGGAAGCTGCCGAACAGAGATTCCAGCATGCTGCTGGATCCGTCGGTTCCGCCGAAGAGATCAGACAGTCCGCTGTAGGAGGATCCGCCCGGATATGCGCCGGAATCGCTCGGATAGCCGGTGGAAGGCGTATAGTCAGAGCCAAGCAGTGAATCGAAAAGCGAGCTGTAAGAACCGCTCGTTCCGCCGCCGGCCAGCTGACCGGAGGTTTCCATCTTGGCGAACTGCTGGATGCACTTGGAATAGCTCGAATCCATGCCGATCTCCGTGTAGGTCCTGACCATCCGGTCGACATAGGAAGCTTTCTGATAGGGGAAGTAGATCGAAAGGCCGTAGGCATTGGTCATGTTCGAGGAAGTACGGTTGTACTTGATCGCCCCTGCCAGGGCTCTCGCCATTTCAATGGATTCCTTGGTATTCAGCATCTGCGCGAAGTTGATCAGGTCGATCTGATCGATTTTCGTGCTGGAAGCAAATTCACGGGTGTGTGCACGGGCATCGGAGACCTGTTTGAAGTTCTGCTCTGTCAGAAGGTTGGAGACGCCGTTTGAAAATCCTTTCAGTTTTTCGGGGACCGTGTGGGAAAGCTCCGCCAGATCGATCAGAGAAAGGGTCGCGCTCTGACCTCTGCACTTGGAGGCACAGACTTCGACAAAGTCATCGATGATTCGTTTGCCCAGATCCAGGCTGCTCATGGAAGGCGAGCCGGAGATGGCTGTCAGCCAGTTGGTATAGTACCAGCCTACACCGGGTTCCGTCTCTTCCGAGGCGATCAGGTAATCGGCATAGGTATTGAGCATCAGGGCATTTTCCAGCGTGCCCATGAGGCAGGTATCGAAACCGATGATATCGAACTGGGTGCCGGCATTTTTCAGCGCCGTATTGATTCCGGCCAGTGTCATGGACTGGATTCTGGGGTTCTTTTCATCATAGCCGTAGCCGCTGACGGATCCTCCGCCATGATCCCAGAAGATCAGGATCTGCCGGTTGGCCGGATAGTTCTGTGTACAGAAGTTGATAAAGGAGGTCAGCGTATCCGGACTGGTCATGGCGCCTTTTCCGGCATCCTCCACCACTCGTTTGACCTGACCGTTTCCGGTGATCTGGTAGATCTGGTTGACTTTGCTGGAAACGATCGAATTGCGCCAGCTGCTGCAGCCGCCGGTATAAACGAGCAGATTGACGTTGTCGGAGATCCGGGCATTCGCCATTTCCGAAAGGTCAGCCGTTCCCATACCGTTCTTGCTTTCAAGGTCAGTGCCGCACATGTACACCATGATCGTGACCTGATCCTTGCCGTTGCCGAGTACATTCGTGTACTTCTCTCTGGATCCGTCCGCTACGCTGGTATTCAGCGTTGGTTTACTGAGCGCCACATCTGTCCAGCCCGTCGACATGGAAGAGTTTCCGCCGTAATATCCCATGCCGTCAAACAGCTGGGAAAATGCGTCGGTCTGATTGTCGGTGGTCTGCTGATCCAGCTGCTGAGTCTGCTGCCCCGGTACATAAGAACCGCTGTAGTTGTTGTCAGCCGTCGTCGTATCATCGCTTCCGCCAAAAATGAATTTGATGATGAAATATCCGACGATCAGAACGATCAGGATCGGAATGATCCTTGTCAGACATCCGCCTCTGGAACGCGTCACGTTATTCAGGTTGATGCCGCCGCCGTAGTTGCCGGTCCGGTAAGAGGAGCCTCTCTCGGCATTCTGGCCTGTCTGACCCTGGTGGCCGCTCTGACCGGAAGTTCCGCTGTTTGTTCCGAAGCGTCCGCCGTAACCTTCTTTTCTTCCGACCGGGCCGGTGCCCAGACCGCTGCCGCGCCGATAGACGCCGCCGGTTCCGTTTCCTGAACTCGGTTTATTCGAAGAAGAACCTGCTGAGCGGTCTCTTCCTCTGGGTCTTTGATTGGACATATTGGTACCTCCTGTATCTGAAAGGAACTGTCATTTCCATAAATAGACATTTTTTACTGTATCACAAAACCCTGTTTTTCGCAAGGCCGGACAGATTCCGGATGAACTTCCTTTTCACAAGCCTTCTCCTTCAAAGCTCGGCCGAAGATCCATCGTAGCGGAGGATCTGAACTGCCGGTAGCCCAAAAGGCCGGCCCGGTCGGCTGCTTCCACGACCTGCTCGTATTCATAGGTCGTGACCCGGCGCTGAAGTTCGGGATAATCCTCCAGCTTCCCATAGGGCGTATACTGCGCGAGCAGACTGATGCGGATGCTCCCCTTCGGGAAAGCCTTTCCCAAATACTCCATCAGCCGGACGCTGTCCTTCATCTGACCGGGCAGCACAAGATGGCGGATCAGAAGGCCCCTGACCATCCTGCCGGCAGAGGCGGATGATGGCTGCTTGTCTTTTCTTTCCTCATTTGCAGGTCCGGCAAACTGTACCGGTCCCACTTGTCGAAACATCTCGTCCAGTGCTTTGCTGCATACTTCAAAATAGTCGGATGCACTGCTGTAGCGTTTTGAAAGAGAAGCGTCAAAATATTTCAGATCCGGCATATAGACATCCACAAGCCCGTCAAGTGCCTGAAGCGCATGAACGCTCTCATAGCCGCCACAGTTATAAACAACCGGGATCTTCAGCAACCCGGAAGAGCGAAGATTTTTCAGCACATTCCGGATCTGAAGGATCCAGGGAGTAGGCGTTACCAGATCGATGGTAGAGGCGCCGGCTTCCTGAAGTTCAAGCAGGATTTTCTGAAGCCGCTCTTCGGCAACAGGAAAACCTTTATGCTCCAGACTGATCTCATAGTTCTGACAGAAGACGCACCGCAGGTTGCAGCCACTGAAAAAAACCGCGCCGGCAGGCAGCAGGCACGGTTCTTCGCCTTCGTGGATCATCGCACGGGCAAGTTTCAGATCAGCGGGCATCCCACAGTAGCCAACCCCGCTGAACCGGTTTACCTTGCACTCGCGCGGACAAAGATTACATTTTTCAAGACTCAGCACTTTTATACCAAAAACTTATGATAGATTCCGATCTTATCCGGCGTATGAGGCTTCAGCTGATAAAGATCATGTCCCGTAAAGTCGTTGCCTTCTACCAGCAGCGGGCCGTCCACGCCAAAAGCGACATCCCATCCGACGTAGCCCATCTGAGGCACTTCCATAGCCGCTTTTTTGACAAGTTCGCGTGCCTTTTCCCAATCCGGGAACTCAAATCCCTGAATGTGGGTGCCGGTAACGGGATGATCTTCATAGACCACTTTTGTCTTGTCCATGGCCGGATACTTCACAATACCGGTCACTTCGTCCACCGGAGTCACCATGCCGCCGTGATTGAAGTTGTCCACGGCATTGCCGCTGTTGCCGATCCTGAAATAGGCACAGATGACATGCGGCACATTATCCTTGACGATCGTTACGATACGAACGGTGTTGATGGAGCCGGGATAGATGCTGCTCACCTTGGGATGCTGGCGGATCTCTTCCTCCAGTACGTACCTCTTCCCATATGCTTTCACATACTTGTAAAGGGCTTCCGCGTCTTCAAAGTCTTTGGTCAGAAGCCGCTCTACTCCGATGCCGCAGGAACCGTCTACCGGCTTGGCGAAGATCACATCATGCGCTTCGATCACTTTCAGCGCACGCTCTTTGTCATCCTCGTTTGGCTGGTCCGTGATCGGCGCCCAGTCGCGGTGAAGATAGTCGGTGAAGCGGGCATCAAACTCATCCTTGTAGTCAAAGTAATGAGAAAAGCTTCGGTCATTGTATTTGCGGACCAGGTCATTGCTGCGTCCGCGCGTAATATAGGTATCACGCTGTGCGGCTGTCAGGTCATACATCTCAAACAGATCATAGTCCATATAGCCGGCACCGTACCGAACGGCACAGACCGCCATATCCCCCAGGATAAAGAGTTTGTTCTTTCCTGTCTTTTTATGGATCCCGTCGATCCTTTGATTCATGGCCTTGAAATCCATCGCCAGGACCCGTTTGACCAGATAACTGATTTTCATAGCTCATCCTCCGCTTTAAATCTCTATATTCTCAAAAGGAATCTCACCCTCTGCTGCCTCCATGGGCTTTTCTTGTTTCTCGTTTTCTATTTTTTCTAACCTATCTTCCTCATCGCCAAAGGAGATGCCTGCCATGGGATCAAAAGTGCGCTCAGGCAGTACCTCTGCCAGGCTGTTTTCTTCCGCTTCCAGCAGTGCCTCTGCCGCAGCCGGCATCGATGCCGGGATCGGCTGCCACTTGATCTCCTCATCCGGTTCCTCTTCCATGACTGGCCGGACCGGGATTGGTTCCGCTTCCATACTCTCAGAAATTGCCTGTTTGTCTGTCAAATCCGCCACCACACTCTGTGGGGTCGGGGCCTGCTCAGAAGGAAGGACCGGCCGTTCATCCAGTTCGCCGTTCAGCTGTTTTTCCCTGTATTTTCTCAGTTTCGAATGAACAAAAATACTCACGACCAGGGAGGTAACACCGCAGTAGATGAGTGCGATCGCCATAACCATCTGGGTGCTTTCGAAAGAACGGAAAACGAGGATCCCACCGCTGATGATAGCGAGAACTGCCAGGATCTACACGAAGATCCATCCGTCATCCTTCAGTCGAAGAAGATCCACGCTGCGCTG
>JAFOIR010000250.1 GCA_017420625.1 Bacillota bacterium | reverse complement strand
GCAAGAGTAAGGGGCCTTGAGGCTATGTCACTAGAAGAAGCGAAAGACAAGGCCAGGGAAATAGCGAAAATTGTAGCTATCGTTGGTGTTGCACTTATAGTCATTTTTGGAATAGGAGCAATAATTCTCACGGTATTGGAGTAAGCTATGGACATAAAGGAAGGGAACTACGCCACCGTGAAGGAGAGTGTGTGAAATAAAGCTGTAGGTACGGAAAGTTTTAGTAAATAATTGTTCAAAACGAGGAGAATAAGCTTTGAAACCAGCATTTTACGAACCATCAGTATGTATGTGCACTCCGGACAATCCGAATACCATGGGAATCTGCGTGACTTTGACAGAACCTGTAAATTGCGATGCTCTTAAGGAAGCGGTAGAACGTCTCAGGGTGCGTTTTCCGTACTTCTATGTCCAGGTAAAACTGGAGGGGAACAACCTGATCGTGGTGTCCAACGATCTTCCGGTGGTAATCCGGAGTACGTGGGATCCGATTCTGCTTTGCTCTGCGGAAGCCAATTATCACCTGCTTTCATTCAAATTCGAAGGCAATCGGCTCGCGGCAGAAGTTTCTCATTCGATTACGGACGGAGCCGGTTTCCTGCCGTACTTCAAGAGCGTCCTATACTATTATCTAAGTACTGTTACAGGGCAGGAGTTTGATCCGACAGGAATCCGTCTTATTGGAGATGAGATCCCGGAAGCGGAGACCGGAAATCCGTTTGCGGACATCGATTTGGACGCTACGGATGAACCGCTATATCAGAAGCCTCCGGTCACGGATTATTTCAGGCTGGAGAATCCTGTGAAAGACGGAAAACGCGAATGTACGGCCTTTTATCTTCGGTTCCCCGAGGAACTGATAATGCAGTATTGTAAGGAGAACGACGGCAGCCCGAATGTCCTGTTCAGCGTACTCCTTGCCAAGGCAGCAAGGCGATATGATCCGAAAGATGAGAGAACCGTATCCTGTCTGATATCCGTTGATATGAAAGCTCAGCTTGGGAAATTCGAAAATTACCGAATGTTCATTGATACAGCCTTTGTGGATATGCCAAAGGAACAAGCTGATTACGATATTCCGAAAGCCTGTACAAAAGCACGCGGACAGCTGATATTACAGGCTCAGCCGGAGAACGTCAGGTATACGCTGAAAACACGCAAGGCCGGATACGAGAAGATGGAACAGATGCCTTTGCAGATGTGTGCTGACGTTCTCAAACAGGCACTTGGAGCCCACAGGGCAAGCTTTTGCGTTTCCTATGCAAACAGCAGAAGCTTTGGACCGCTGGATCCGTATATCCAGGAAGTCTATCTTCTTAGCGAACCAAATGTGACGGATGTGATGGTAGAACTGTCCTGTATCAACCATCATTTTTTCGCAATGTTCGGACAGCCCTTTTCTTCTGAAGATTTCTTCAGGGCATTCCTCGCTGAATTGGATGATGCGGGTATACCATATGATATAGTGAGGAAGGAACCATTCCGGCTCTGTGGTGTAAGATATGATGACATCGAGGGAGTGAATCTATAAGAATGAAAAGTAAAGGAAAATAGGCAGTCGTCAAGCTTTAGTCAGACTTTTTTCGGGACAATCCCCGACTTTTATACTACTGCTACGGGTGTTGCAATAATATATACCCTTGTTTCCGGCATATGGCCCTTCTACGCAGAAGGAAACATGGTTTGAAAATCCGACCGGCAGGGAGATAGTGTTGGCAGAGTATAGAAAAACACTGAAACTGAGAAGGGAGAAAGTATGAGTTTTGAGAAAGACTATATCGAAGCGGTGGACTGTGCGATAAAAGCCAAAAAGCAGTATCTGAAAGATGCTTTGGAGAGGGAAGCGCTGAGCAGATGGAAATCCATCGGATTAGATGGCTGGAGCGAAATGGAACGCAGGGAGCAGTATGAGCAGGAGGTTGTGCCTTACTGGAAAAGGTTTGGCTTCGTTCCGAAACAGTTTTGGTTTGAATTAAACGGATCCCGGGATCATAGGATGGATCCTAGGTTTATTCCGGATGATTTGTATTATACTGAAATCATTCCGTACTTGAATAACGGACAGCAATTCTATGGCCTTTCCAATAAAGGATATTATGATTTTTTCTTCAGTGATGTAAAGCAGGCTAAAACGGTTGCATTGAAAATAGAGGGACTTTATTGCGATGAAGAAAGAAACATCATCACGGTTGAGGATGTGATCGACAGATGCAGGGAGCATAAGGGGACATTGTTTATAAAACCATCGACCAATACGCATTCCGGAGAGGGGATCATTGTGGTAGAACCTGCGGAGTGTTCGGATGATGATATACGTAAGCTTCTTGAAGGATCCGGATCCAGCTTTATCATCCAGGAGCGGATAAGGCAGCATCCGTTACTGAACCGGCTGAATCCTCTTTCTGTCTGTACAATACGTGTCATTTCACTCATTTTTGACAATAAGGTATCCATAGAAAACGCAGCCATTCGGATAGGTGGTCCGGAACAGTTGTTTGTGACAGTTAATGACGGCTGCAAACACAGCGAGATCCTTGAGGACCACAGATTGCATTCCAAGATTCTTTTAAACAGTGACTCGTGGGTCGAAAACGGCGGAGGACTTTTTGACGATAGATTTGTCGTGCCATCCATGGAAAAGGTATACGAGGAAATCCTAAGGATTCACCCAAGATTAGGTCACTTCAAATGCATCGGTTGGGATTTTTCAATCGACGAGGATGGTGATGCGGTTTTAATTGAGCTTAATCCGGCCCCGGCAGCGGGCGATGGCTCGCAGCTGGTGTGCTGTAGGCCGATGTTCAACGAAAAGACGGATTGGATACTGGAGGATTATTTCGAACGCCGAACGTGGGAAACGAATCATTTTCAGAATATACTGATACAATAAGCCTTATCTACTAAAACTTCCCATAGCAAAAATGGGCTTCGCACCTTGAAAACTCAATAATACAGGCAATTAGATAGGATGCTTACGCTGCCAGGGTGGCTTTGGCCAACGAATTCCGGATGTATTCCGGCAGACGGCCTACGAACATT
>JAFOIR010000249.1 GCA_017420625.1 Bacillota bacterium | reverse complement strand
GGTGGCAGAACAGTTTTATAAGCGAAAGATCCCAATCGACCTGTATCAGGCATTTCAGAGGGACTTTTCCCGCTGAATCTCATGATTTAGAGATAAAAAAAGCTGCAGCTCAAGGCTGCAGCCAGATTTTGAATGATAAGGTCCTGTTTATTTGGTTCCGAAGATACGATCGCCTGCATCGCCAAGACCCGGGCAGATGTAAGCGTCGTCGTTCAGCTGACGATCCAGATGACCTACGTAGATATGAACGTCGGGGTGTGCGTCGTGGAGCTTCTTCAGGCCTTCCGGAGCAGCGATGATGCACATGAATTTGATGTTGATGCCACCGTGTTCTTTGATCTGGGTGATTGCATCGACAGCCGAACCGCCGGTTGCGAGCATGGGATCGGTGACGATGATCGTACGCTCTTCGATGGGGCGCGGAAGTTTGCAGTAGTATTCGTGGGGCTCATGGGTCTCTTCGTCGCGGTACATTCCGATGTGGCCTACCTTAGCGGTGGGAACCAGCGTAAGCAGTCCGGGGACCATGCCGAGACCTGCACGAAGGATCGGAACGATGGCCAGTTTGCGGCCGGAGATCATCGTTGTGGTGCATTTCTCGATGGGAGTTTCGATCTCGACTTCCTCAGTAGGAAGATCGGAAAGAGCTTCGAAACCTTCCAGGGTGGCAACTTCTTCCGCAAGTTTACGGAATTCGTTGGTACCGGTATTTTTATCACGCATGAGCGAGATCTTATGCTGGATCAGAGGATGAGTAAAAATGGTAACATTCGGCATGTTGTAGAAATCTTCCATGATTTTCTCCTTTTTGATGATAGAATCGGAAAAATACATTTTTCCTATGATACCATTCCGGAAAAGAAATTGCAAGCGATTCCTATTGCAGATCAAACATGGTATAATCAAAGAAGAAAAGCGGAAGGAGATAGACAAGTGAAATACAGATGGCTGATACTTATTCTGTGCCTGCTGCTGACGGGCTGCGCAGTGATGAACGGCAAAGAAGAAAAGAAAGAAGCATCATCCGGACAGAATTCTTCGATAGAAGATTCTTCCCGCCCGGAAGAGATAAGCAGTCAGACTAAACCCGAGGAGAGCAGCAAGGAGGAGCTCGTGATCTGGAAAACCGATGAGATGCCGGTCAAACTTCATTACGATCGGTACTGGGAGTACGGCGACTATGTCGAGACAGAGGACCCTGCCGTGATCGAGGCGATCGTACAGGTCATCAAAGCGCTTCGGGTGGGAGAAAAGTCCGAATATATGGTTGATGACTATACGGATATTCTGACATTTACATTCCCGGATGGAGGGATGGTCCGGCTCGAGTTTGAAGAGTATAACTGGGTCGTGGACGGAGAACGATATCATGTCGAAGGGCTTCGAGCACTTAGGCAGCTTCTTAATGAGATGATCGAAGAAAGGAATCAGGCCTGGCAGGAAGAACAGGCAAATAGTTCGAGTCAGCAGGATACCAGAAAGCAGATCTTTGTCGCTGACGAAGAACATGTTGTGATCTTTGCGCTGAACGACAGCCCGGCGGCACTCAGCCTGTATAAGCAGCTGCCGATCGAAGTGGAAGTGGAAAACTACAGCAGCAACGAAAAGATCTTCTATCCGCTGGAGGAACTGGATACGACGGACGGAATCGAAGGCGGCGGTGAAGCCGGCGTCCTGGCTTACTTCTCACCCTGGGGCAATGTAGTCATGTATTATGGTCCCTTCGATGCCTATCCGGGACTTTATATTCTGGGTGAAGCTGTGGATTTTGCTGAAGAAATCGAGAACTTAAGCGGAACGATCTTTATCGGCGTCGTACAGTAATACCATTGGAGAAGAGAATGGAAACAAAAAACAGAACACGTTTTCTGGTACAGGCGGGACTGATTGCCGCTGCCTATGCCGCCGCAACTTATCTTTGCGCCTTATGGGGCCTTGCCTACGGAGAGGTCCAGTTCCGTTTTTCAGAAGCACTCATGGTGCTGGCGTTATTTACGCCGGCTGCGATTCCGGGGCTGACGATCGGATGTGTGATCGCAAACCTCGGCAGTCCTTTCGGAGTGATTGATATCGTATGCGGATCCTTTGCAACTCTGATCGCGGTCATTGGAATGTACCTGGTCCGTGACTGGAAGGTCAGAATAGGGAGAGAAAGAATCAATCTGATTGCGCCGATGCTGCCGGTCCTTTCCAATGCGATCATCGTAGGGCTGGAAATCAGTTTCTTCATGCCGGAGGGTCTGACCTGGGCTGGGTTTGCAGCGGCAGCTGTCTCCGTGGGAATCGGGGAGCTGGTCATCTGCTATGGTCTGGGCATCCCTCTTTCGATCCTTTTAGATCATCTGCCGGTTCTGAAAACAGGAAAGAAATAAAACAAAAAGCGATACCGATCTGTCATACAAGAACAGAAGGTATCGCTTTTTTCCATGTGTGCCAGCAGGCACGGAAGATTCATTTACTCAACGCATTTCCGAATAAAAGCTTCTACGATGTCGAGTACCTGTTCGGTCCAGAACTCGGATCCGCCGTGATCCGCACCTTTGATCAGATAGAAATCGACCGGATGTCCGGTTTCCTTCAGGCGATTGTATAAAACAACGCTGCCGGTGCAGTTGACCACACGGTCTTTGGTTCCGTGAAACATCAGTACAGGAGCCAGCTTCGTGTTTTCATCGATATTGCATTCGACGGATAAAGCTCTTGCCCATTCCGGATGCTCCAGCAGATTGCGTCCGCCCATCACCTGACCTTCCGGGCTCTCCGGAAGACAATGGTTGATCTGGATCGGATTGGAATCCGGTGCGATAACCGAAGTGGATCCATAATAGTCGATGATACCTTTTACCTCACCGCTGACACCGGGATAGTGATTATGCTCGGTCTCGTCGTTGTGAAGAAGACCGGCCCACATCGCTGTATGTCCACCGGAAGAATCACCGGCTACAACGATCTTCTCAGGGTCAATGCCATATTTTCCGGCATTCTGTCTGAGATAGCGGATCGCGTTCAAAGCATCCACCGCCTGTGCCGGGAAGGAAGCGATGCCGGAATGACGATACTGTACGATCGCGCAGACAAATCCGCGTCTCGTCAGCCGTCCGATATCTGCGACTTTCATATAGACGTACTGCTCGAACCAGGCCGATCCCTGTACGAAGACAACACAGGGATAGGAAAAGCTCTGTTTTTCTGCCATCCGGTCATAATTTTTGTTACGGCAGGCAGGAATCAGAATCTGCAGCTTCAGCGGTGCATCACCGGTGGTGCGGTATTCCACATCGTGCAGGTACATCGTACCCATTTCATCGCCGGTGGTTTCGATGATCTGTGCTCCCTCTACGGCTTCCGTAAACTCCGGGAACTCCTCATAGGTCCAGTTTTTTACTTCCATAATAACCTCCTGATTTTAAAATCCGTCTGTAAAAAAGATATCTTTCTTAACGAAGATCGGGCGAAGCGCAGTGGGATGAGGACAAACAACATCCGGAAGATAGAGCGCCTGATCAATGGAAATCGATCCAAGTACCAACTGAGTCAGTACCTGAATAGAGCAGGTCAGATCGACGGGACTGGTAATCTGGTCGACGATTTCTTTTCCGGCTGCCTTGGCAGCTTCTTCGGCGGCTTTTTTCTGTGCCTCGGCCGCCTCTTTGGCTTTCTTTTCGTCAGCATCTCTCAGGAAGCCGACAGCAGCGGAAGAGGTGTAGGTCATATAATCGGCGAGCGGCTCGGCCTCCTCACCCCAGTCTTTAGAAGACAGAAATCCGGGCAATTTATCTTCATCGGGATCTTTCGTTTCCTCTGCCGGGCGGAAAAACTGAACTTCCGTCAGTTCCTCGGGACGCACGTCAGCAGGAGAATCCCCGAGTTTCAGAACACTGGTCGCCTTGGACTCCGCATAGTTGATCCGGAAGACACCGGTGTTTTCCGGGATCTGCGGATCCGTCACATATACGGTGAAGCGACCGGCTTTGGCCGGGTAACGCATCTGGCGAAACGCTTTGGTAACGTTTACGATCCGTCCCATTCCGCGTGGCTCGACTTTCAGTGAAACCTCATAACATTCAGGAATCATATCCATCAGCGGGACGCTGGCAGGAAGCGGGAGTTCCAGGGTATCATACTGGGAACGGAAGGTATAGAGAAAGCCTAAAAGATCACGAAGAGCTTTTTCATCCCGGTAGGC
>JAFOIR010000248.1 GCA_017420625.1 Bacillota bacterium | reverse complement strand
TGCATGAAGGTCGAGTCGCCGATCACTGCCACAGTCTTTCCTTCGCTCTCAGCTCCCAGGACCTTGTTAAAGCCATGGACTGCACCAATGGAAGCGCCCATACAGAGCGTCATTTCGATCGTACTGAGCGGAGCCACTGCGCCAAGCGTATAGCAGCCGATATCACCGAGAACCGTGCACTTATTCTTCTTCAGCGTATAGAACAGTCCGCGATGCGGGCAGCCTGCGCACATGACGGGCGGTCTCGGAGGAATCGCGTCACTGAGCCCTTTTGTTTTGATCGGGGCAGGCACATTCTCCGGCGAAAGCAGACCGCTTTGCCCGATCTTCTCGGCAATCAGATTCTGAGAAAACTCGTCAATCATCGGGAGGAGGTCTTTTCCATGGACCGGAATGCCTAAGGCTTTCACATGGTTTTCGATGATCGGGTCGAGTTCTTCTACAACAACCAGGTTCTTCACCTGGCTGGCAAAGTCCCGGACCAGCTGCACAGGCAGCGGATTGGTCATGCCCAGTTTCAGGACGCTGACTTTGTCACCGAAGACCTCTTTCACATATTGATAGGATGTTGAACAGGTGATGATGCCAAGTTCCGTTCCCCCCATCTCTACCCGGTTCAGCGGGCAGTTTTCTGCATATTCAGTAAGCTTTTTAGTGCGTTCCTCAACAAAAGGATGACGTTTTTTTGCATTACCGGGCATCATAACGTACTTTGCGATGTTCTTTTCGTAATCCTTGATCGGAACCTTTCGTTCGCTGATCGGTACCACCGACTGGGAATGTGCGACGCGGGTACACATCTTAAGCAGTACCGGCGTATCAAAGGTTTCGGAGATCTCGTAGGCCAGTTTGGCAAATTCCAGTGCTTCGGCAGAATCGGAAGGTTCCAGCATCGGGACCTTCGCTGCGATCGCATGATGTCGGGAATCCTGCTCATTCTGAGAGGAATGCATGCCGGCATCATCGGCTACACCAATCACCATTCCGGCATTGACACCGGTGTAGGACATCGTATATAACGGGTCTGCCGCTACATTCAGTCCGACATGTTTCTGGCCGCAGAAAGAACGTCTGCCTGCCAGAGAAGCGCCAAAGGCAGCTTCCATCGCAACTTTTTCGTTCGGCGCCCACTCACAGTAGATCTCATCGTACTTCGCTGCTTCTTCCGTGATCTCGGTGCTCGGAGTACCCGGATAGCTGGAGATAAACAGAACACCAGCCTCATAAAGTCCTCTTGCTACCGCTGCATTGCCCAGAAGCAGCCTTTTGTTTTCGTTACCCATAAATTCCTCCTTTAGCCACTTGACATTTGGATCGAAAAACGCTATGATGCTTTAAATGGCTAAATTATGTTTGCCATTGTAACATAGGAACGGAGAAAAATCAATTATGCCAATTACCGATCTTTTAGAAAGAAATGCCAAACTTTTTGGTAATGAAGTCGCATTAGTCGAGATCAACCCGGAGATCCGCGAAGAACAGCGTGTCACCTGGAAGGAATATGAGCTGATTCAGCCGACTTCATCGGCGTTTTACCGTCGCCAGATCACCTGGTCTGTCTTCGATGAAAAGGCCAACCGTGTCGCCAATATGCTGATCGAGCGCGGCATCAAAAAAGGGCAGAAATGTGCAATTCTTCTGATGAACTGTCTGGAATGGCTGCCCATCTACTTTGGCATCCTTAAGTCCGGCGCCATGGCGGTTCCCTTAAATTTCCGCTTCACCGCCGAAGAGATCGACTACTGTCTCGATGCATCCGATTCCGATGTTCTCTTTTACGGACCTGAGTTTATCGGCCGTATCGAGGATATCGCGGATAAGATCAAAAAAGATACCCTTCTCTTCTTCGTGGGAGATCAGTGTCCATCCTACGCCGAAGACTATTACCGTCAGGTCAGCAACGTCTCCTCTTCCGCACCGCTGGTGCTTCTGGAAGATACCGATGACGGCGCAATCTATTTTTCCTCCGGAACCACCGGTTTTCCGAAGGCGATCCTTCTGAAGCATTCTTCCCTTTCTCATTCAGCGAAGATGGAAGCTCAGCATCATGAGATCACCAAATCCGATGTTTTCCTGTGCATTCCCCCATTATACCACACTGGCGCGAAAATGCACTGGTTTGGATCACTTTTTACCGGAAGTCGTGCCGTTCTTTTGAAAGGCAACTCTCCGGAGGCCATTTTCCAGGCTGTTTCGAACGAAGGCTGTACCAATGTCTGGCTGCTCGTTCCGTGGGCACAGGACATTCTGGCCGCACTCGATTCCGGAAAGCTGCGTCTGGAGGACTACAAGCTGTCCCAGTGGCGTCTGATGCACATCGGTGCTCAGCCGGTTCCCCCGAGTCTGATCCGGCACTGGATGGAATACTTCCCGCATCATCAGTACGACACGAACTATGGCCTTTCCGAATCAACCGGTCCAGGGTGCGTCCATCTGGGACTTGGCAACGTCCATAAGGTCGGTGCCATCGGTATCCCCGGCCTTGGCTGGAAAACAAAGATCGTCGACGAGACCGGTTCTCCCGTTGCTCAGGGCGATGTAGGCGAACTGTGCGTTCAGGGTCCTGGTGTCATGGTGGAATACTACAAGAATCCGGAAGCAACC
>JAFOIR010000247.1 GCA_017420625.1 Bacillota bacterium | reverse complement strand
ACAAACGAAGAAGAAATCTGCAAGATGATCGATGCTGGCAAGGCTACTTTCTATATCGGATTCGACTGCACAGCTGACAGCCTGACGGCCGGACACTTCATGGCCCTGGTCCTGATGAAACGACTGCAGATGGCCGGCAACCGTCCCATCGCGCTCATAGGCGGCGGCACCACCATGATCGGTGATCCTTCCGGAAGAACCGACATGCGTAAAATGCTGACCCGTGAAGATATCGATCACAATGCCGAATGCTTCAAGCGTCAGATGGAACGCTTCATCGAATTCGGTGAAGATAAAGCTCTGATGGTCAACAACGCAGACTGGCTGCTGAACTTGAACTACATTGAATTCCTGCGTGAAGTCGGACCGCATTTTTCTGTCAACAACATGCTCAGAGCGGAATGCTACAAGCAGAGAATGGAAAAGGGACTTTCTTTCTTTGAGTTCAACTACATGATCATGCAGTCCTACGATTTCTTCTACCTGTTCCAGCATTACGGCTGCAATATGCAGTTCGGCGGCGATGATCAGTGGTCCAACATGCTGGGTGGTACGGAGCTCATTCGCCGTAAACTCGGCAAAGATGCGCATGCGATGACCATCACCCTGCTGACTGATTCTCAGGGAAAGAAGATGGGCAAGACCGCAGGCAATGCCGTCTGGCTTGATCCGAACAAGACCAGTCCCTTCGAATTCTACCAGTACTGGCGCAATGTCGATGATGCCGATGTTCTTAAGTGTATCCGCCTTCTGACCTTCATCCCGCTGGAGAAGATCGATGAGATGTCCAAGTGGGAAGGCAGTCAGCTCAACACCGCCAAGGAGATCCTGGCATTCGAGCTGACCGAGATGGTTCACGGAACCGAGGAAGCCAAGAAGGCACAGGAAACCGCCCGCGGACTTTTCTCCGGTGCAGCAGCTGCCGCAAACATGCCGGAAGCCGTCATCACCGAGAGCGATCTGGTAGACGGAAAGATGGATATCATCACCATGATGCAGAAGGGCGGCCTGTGCGGTTCCCGCAGCGAGGCGCGCCGTAATATTCAGCAGGGCGGCGTTGAAGCCGACGGCGTGAAGGTTACGGATCCGTTTGCTTCCTTCGAAGCAGAAGCACTCAAAGCTGGTATCGTTGTTAAACGCGGTAAAAAGATTTTTGTGAAGATCGTGCTCAAATAATTGATTAAGCTGGCACAAAAACACACTTGACAAAAATGAAATTTCAATGCTATAATGCGCTAAACCGTTGAAGAAGAATAGTAGGTTTGAAGCGTTTCTCCACAGAGAGCTGCCGGCGGTGGGATGGCAGTGTGAAACATCAGACTGAATGGCCTTCGGAGGGTGAACCGAAATCATAAAGACGAAGTCCTTTAGAGAGTAGGGGAGACGGAGCTGGACTCTTCGTAATCAAAAGTCGGCATTCACGGGATGCGTCAAAAATATGGCTGTCCCGGGATGCGATGAGTGGATGCAGGTTGCATCAAGCCGGGTGGCACCACAGGATAAACTGATCCTGTCCCAGCAGATTACTGGGACAGGATTTTTTGTTTTCGGAAAGTCCTTCCCAAATAAAAAAGGCCTAAGGCAAAAAGCCTGGCCGGAAAATTAAAGGAGGACAGAAAAATGTCAGCACTCGAAAACAAGATCCCGTTTAAAACCTACCTCGAAGAATCCGAAATGCCGAAAACCTGGTACAATCTGAGAGCCGATATGAAAAACAAACCGGCTCCTCTCCTGAATCCGGGAACCCTTCAGCCCATGACTGCCGAAGAACTCGCCGGCGTTTTCTGTGAAGATCTGATCGCGCAGGAACTTGACAACACAACACCGTACTTCGAGATCCCTGAAGAGATCCGCACTATGTATAAGATGTACCGGCCGTCGCCGCTGTGCCGTGCATACCGTCTGGAAGAGGCACTTGGCACTCCTGCCAAGATCTATTACAAGTTCGAAGGCAACAACACATCCGGCTCTCATAAGCTCAATTCCGCGCTGCCGCAGGCCTATTACGCAAAGAAACAGGGTCTCAAGGGCGTGACCACCGAGACCGGTGCCGGTCAGTGGGGAACTGCACTTTCCATGGCTTGTGCTTTCTTCGGTCTGGACTGCAAGGTCTATATGGTTAAGGTTTCCTATGAGCAGAAACCCTTCCGCCGTGAAGTCATGCGCACCTACGGCGCAGAGGTCACACCTTCGCCCAGCATGACCACCGAAGTAGGAAAGAAGATCCTTGCGGAGCATCCCGGCACGACCGGATCTCTTGGCTGTGCGATCTCCGAGGCAGTAGAAGCTGCCGTGACCCGTGAAGGATACCGCTACGTTCTTGGCAGTGTACTGAACCAGGTTCTGCTGCATCAGTCCGTGATTGGCCTGGAAACCAAGGCAGCGCTTGACAAACTTGGTGAAAAAGCGGATATCATCATCGGATGTGCCGGCGGCGGATCGAACCTTGGCGGTCTGATTGCTCCGTTTATGGGACAGAAACTTCGCGGTGAAGCAGACTACAGGATCATCGCTGTCGAACCGGCATCCTGCCCGAGTCTGACCCGCGGTGTCTATGCTTATGATTTCTGCGATACCGGTATGGTATGCCCGCTGGCCAAGATGTATACTCTTGGTTCTGACTTTATCCCGGCGCCGAACCATGCCGGCGGACTTCGTTACCACGGCATGAGCCCGATCCTCTCCCAGCTGTACGATGACGGTCTGATGGAAGCCGTCAGCGTCCCGCAGACCAAGGTCTTCGAAGCGGCCGAGCAGTTTGCACGTCTGGAAGGCATCCTGCCTGCACCGGAAAGCTCACATGCCATCCGCACTGCGATCGATGAGGCACTCAAATGCAAAGAGACCGGCGAAGCAAAGACGATCGTCTTCGGTCTCACCGGTACCGGATATTTTGATATGGTCGCTTATGAGAAGTTCCATGAGAATCAGATGGACGATTACATTCCGACCGACGAAGAACTGGCCGTCTACCGTGCCAAACTTCCGAAAGTTGAAGGCTAACATCCGAAAAGATAAAAATACGTCATCGACTCTCAAGCCTAAAGAAGAAAGCCCCCTCTGAAGTAAGTTTCAGAAGGGGGCTTCATCTTTGGCGCGGCTTGCTCCGAACTGTTTCAGATCAACAAAATCCGGTCCGGACTT
>JAFOIR010000246.1 GCA_017420625.1 Bacillota bacterium | reverse complement strand
TTGAAGGTGTCGGAACCGTTGTCAGCTTCCTTCCAATCATCGTGACGATGTTTTTCTTCCTGTCGATGCTCGAAGACAGCGGCTATATCGCCCGAGTAGCCTTCGTGATGGATAAGCTTTTACGAAAGATCGGCCTGTCCGGACGAAGTATCGTTCCGATGCTGATCGGCTTTGGTTGTACAGTGCCCGCGGTCATGTCCACCCGGACTCTTCCGAGTGATCGGGACCGCAAGATGACGATCCTTCTGACGCCCTTCATGTCCTGTACGGCGAAGCTTCCGATCTACGGCTTCTTCGTGAATGCGTTCTTCCCGGGACAGAGCTGGTGGATCATCACCGCCCTTTACTTCCTGGGAATTCTCGTGGGAATCCTGGTCGCTTTCCTCTACAAGTCGACGCTCTTCAAGGGCAAGGCTGTGCCGTTTGTTATGGAGCTCCCGAACTACCGGTTCCCGAGCCCGAAGAACGTGGCACAGCTGCTGTGGGAAAAGTCGAAGGACTTCCTGCACCGGGCCTTTTCCGTTATTCTGATCGCAACGATCATCGTCTGGTTTTTGCAGAGCTTTGACTTCCGCTTCGATCTGGTGGCGGATCAGAAGGACAGCATGCTGGCCAGCATAGCCGGACTGATCGCACCGGTCATGAAGCCGGTGGGACTGGGAGACTGGCGGATCGTAACTTCCCTGATCAGCGGCTTTATGGCGAAGGAGAGCGTAGTCTCTATTATGGAGATGCTGTTCAGCTCACCGGAAGGCGTAGCCGGCATGCTCACCAGCGTGCAGGCAGCCTCCCTGCTCGTATTCAGCCTGATCTATACGCCCTGCGTCGCTGCGATCGCCTCTATCCGGCGTGAAATGGGCGGAGGATGGGCGGCCTGCGTTGTACTCTGGCAGTGCCTGCTGGCCTGGATCCTGGCACTCGCCGTACATCTGATCGGCACATTGCTCTAGCGATTCCGTCTTTTTTCGTCCGATTTATTGCTGCGCTTCTGCAGGGCAATTTGCCGCTCGAAAAATTCTTTTTTGTCTTTTCACGAGCTCCCGCTTGTGGTATACTCGGTATATTCAGCGGGAGCTTTTCTATGCATGAATACTCCCGCAAAACCGAATCGAAAAGAGGTGAAAATGTTGGACAGTTGTGACAGTAGCGGGTCTGGCGGTCGATCGTGCATAGGTCTTGTGCGAAGCTTCCCGGCCCGGCAGAGAAAAACGATGTCTCTTTGCGGCAGATCTGCCCGGCTTTTTCATCTTTATATACCAGAGGATTAGCCCGGCAGAGCGGGTAAGCATGACTTCCACCCCCTTGGTTATTCAAAAGGCAGAATAAAAGGAGGGTTAAAATGGAAGAAGAGAAAAAACTGAATCATCTGAATGAACCAATTGAAACAGAATCGGCTGTTCTTTTAAACTCTGATGAAGAGGCGCCTGAAATGACCCCGGAACTTTCCGAGAAACCCGAAGAAGTCTCTGAACTTCCGGAGGCATTTGAAGAGGAGCCTGATTTTGGTGCGGACAGACTGGAACTCGAGGATCCTCAGGAGGTTCACGAAGACGAACCTGAAGAGGAAGAGGAACAGGCACCGCAGGAAAAGCCGGACTACGAAAGAGAGATCCTGCATCTGGTGAGAAGCAATGCTTCACCCAAGATGATGCGGGAAAAGCTGGAGGACTATCACGGCAAGGATATTGCTGAAGTCCTGCCTCAGCTGAATGTGACGGAACGAAAGAAGGTCTACCGGATCCTCGACAACGACATGATCTCCGATATCTTCGAATATCTGGACGAAGAGGATGCCGGCCGGTACCTTTCCGAGATGGATCCCAAGAAGGCGGCTGCGGTCATCACCGAGATCGAACCGGACAGTGCGGTTGATATCCTGCGGGCGATCCCAAGGGAAAGACGTACGCTCTTGATTGATCTGCTGGACGAAGAATCTAGAAATGATGTTCGCCTGATCGCATCCTTCGATGAGGATGAGATCGGTAGCCGTATGACCACGAACTACATCCAGATCCGTGAAAACCTGTCGGTCAAGGAAGCGATGACCGAACTGATCCGCCAGGCAGCAGAGAATGACAATATCTCGACCCTGTTCGTGACCGATGAGCACGGCGCATTCTACGGTGCTATCGATCTGAAAGAGCTGATCATTGCCCGCCAGGGCTCCGATCTGGAAGATCTGATCGTGACTTCCTTCCCCTACGTATATGGCCATGAGAATATCGATGACTGTATCGAAAAACTGAAAGACTACAGCGAGGACAACATCCCTGTCCTTGATAATTCCAACCGTCTGATCGGCGTCATCACCTCCGCCAGCGTGACCGAACTGGTCGGCGAAGCCCTTGGTGAAGACTACGTCAAGCTGGCAGGTCTGACCGCAGAGGAGGACTTGAACGAGCCGCTCAAAGACTCGATGAGAAAACGTCTTCCCTGGCTGATCACCCTGCTGATCCTTGGTCTGGGCGTCTCGGCAGTCGTCGGTGCCTTTGAAAAGGTCGTCGCTCAGCTGACCATCGTCATGGCTTTCCAGTCCATGATTCTGGATATGTCCGGTAATACCGGTACCCAGTCCCTGGCCGTCACGATCCGTGTCCTCACGGATGAGACCCTGAACTTCAAGCAGAAACTCAAATTTGTCTTCAAAGAGCAGCGAGTTGGCCTGACCAACGGCCTTCTCCTTGGCCTGGTGGCCTTCGTGCTGGTGGGTCTATATATCTGGCTGCTGAAAGGCCGGCCGATCGGCTTCTCCTATCTGGTCTCCGCCTGCATCGGTATTTCCATGTGGATCGCGATGATCATCTCCAGCACCTTCGGCACACTGATCCCCATGTTCTTCAAGAAGATCGGCGTCGACC
>JAFOIR010000245.1 GCA_017420625.1 Bacillota bacterium | reverse complement strand
AAGCTACGATACGGCTGCACTTTTGTCTTCACAAAAGCATCTTGACTGGTTCATTCAGTACAGAAATCCGGCCAGTTTTACTGTCAGCAAGTCTGATTTCACCTATGATCCGACCCGGCTGGAGGAGGTCACCGATTCGCTTGTCTATGTCCAAAACATCGCCGGAAGACAGCTCAGCCGCGATGAAGTAAGGGATCTTTTCAAGCAGGCGGTGGAAGAAGAACTTAGTACGGTTCTGCTTTTCAGAAACGGATATCTGAGAAATGATCCGTCAGAGACGGATGAAGCGCTCCTTGATGAAGCCCGGGCGGTGGAAGGCGTTTTCCTTAAAAGCCTGACCGTTCATATGTATGATAATATCACCGAAACTCTCTGGCCTTCGGATCTGAAGGATATGATCGGAATCGATGACGAGATGCATTTCACGGCCAACGAAGAGGCAGTCAATGAATTTGTGGATAAACTCACAAAAAAATACACGGTCGTCCTGGGACACCGCCGCTCACTTGTCAGCGGCAGTGGGAAAACCGTGTATGTCGGTACAGAAGATGATGTTTTTGATTATACGTTTGATGCTGATCTGACGAAGGCTGCCATCATGGAAGGACTGTTCTCACCGGAGGATATCACCGTTCCGGCGGGCTGGATCCGGAAAGAACGGTATGTCACACCGGAACAGGAAGAGGATCTGGAGATCCACAGCGAACCATCCATCCCCGGCCTAACCGTCAATGAATTTGGCGTTGGGACTCCGGCAGGCGGCACCTACATTGAGATCTCTCTGGATGACCAGCATCTCTGGTACTTCGAAAACGGAGAACTGATCATCGAATCAGATGTCGTTACCGGCTATCAGGATGTACATGATACACCCTGTGCTGTCTTCCAGGTAGAAAACAAGGACGAAGACTACAACAAGCTTGAAGGCGGTTCGGTCTGCGATTTTTGGGTAGGCTTCTATGGTCAGACCTACGGCATTCATGATGCTTATCGCTGGAGAACCAAGTACGGCGGAGATATTTATACCTGGAATGGTTCCCACGGATGCGTCAATGCACCGCTGGAAGTGGCCCAGACACTCTTTGAACGAGTCGAGATGGGAACCCCGGTCATCGTCTATGAAAGTTCACGAAACAGATAAACTTATTTTGTAATCAGTATCCCAGTTTCCGGTCCACGACGTGGTGCAGTTCTTCGCCGTTAAAATACCTCTCCAGGTTGCGGCAGAAAATATCCACGTTGAGGTCTGACGTGTAGCTGAGTGACATATTCCCGGCTACATGAGGCGTCAGGATGACATTCGGAAGATCATAGAGCGGGTCGTCTTTCGGCAGAGGCTCCGGTGTAAAGACATCGAGAGCAGCGCCGGCGAGGCGGCCCTCTTTTAATGCCTCCGTCAGCGCTTCCTGATCGATCGCACTGCCGCGGCCGACGTTTACCACAAAGGTCTTGGGATCCATCTTGCTTATGATCTCCCGGGACAGAAGACCGTTGGTCTCTGAGGTTGCCGGTACGCAGAGCGCAAGTACATCGGCGCCCTGCAGGGCTTCTTCCAGATGTTCCAGCGTTCCGATCGTATCAAAAGCAGGATCCGCGGCCTTCAGCGTACGGCGAAGACCGATCACCTTGGATGCGCCCATGGCTTTTAGGCGTCTGGCCAGATTGGTGCCGATATCGCCGGTACCGACGATCACGACGCGGCTTCCGTAGATCGAACGGATCTGTCCGACGTTTTTCCAGGTGCGTTCGATCTGCAGATGATTGTATTCGATCTGCCGGCGCATCAGCATGAGGATCATCATGACCATATATTCGGAGATCGTGATTCCATAGGATCCGTTGGAGTGGGTGAGGATCACCTTGTCCGGATGAGCATATACATCGTCGGAAAGGAGCACGTCCACGCCGGCGGATGCCGCGTGCAGCCAGACAAGATTTTCGGCCTTTTTGATCAGACCTGCGGGGAAGTATCCGTAAAGGATCTCGCAGTCGGCGATCCCTTTTTCCACCTCTTCGGCCGAATGGAAATAGCGGATAGAATACGGCTCTTTGCCCGCGCGAAGCAGCTGGGCATTGCCGCGCGCCACCGTATCTTCGATATGAGCAGCGCGATGGGCTAAGTAATCAGCCCAGATTCCGATGATAGGCATGGAAGTCTCCTTTCAGTTAAACTTGATGAAAAACAATGGTACGGCTGACGAAGTCGCCGGACTGATCCCAGATCATCGGGATGCCGGCTTCCATGAGAGCAGCACCGGTGAAAACCTGACGAAGGGACGGCGGAAGAGAGAAAGCATCTTTTTCATCCACCTGATAATGGGCGGCAGGATCAAGACCCTTTAAATACACGCGGTGAGGGATGGGATTGGGTTCAGCCAGGATCCGGTAGAAGCAGAGCAGTACCCGTTTTTTATCCGCAAACTGCCAGGCAGTATAATTGGTCTCGAAGGGGGAACAAAGCCGGGTAAAGACGCCCCGGGCAGTAAGGCTTCTAAGGTCTTTCAGCTTATTGACATAAGAGCGGGCTGTTTCCAGATCCTTTTCGGAGAGTTTGTCAAGATCCAGCTCAAAGCCGAAATTTCCTCCGATCGCGACGTCGGACCGCATATTCATGGAGGTGATGCGTCCGACCTGATGATTCGGAACCGCACTCACATGGGCACCCATCGCGGAGGATGGATAGACGAGGGAAGTTCCGTACTGGATCTTCAGACGTTCGACCGCATCGGAATCATCCGAAGTCCAGGTCTGCGGCATGAAGTACAGCATACCAGGATCAAAACGTCCGCCGCCGCCCGAACAGCTCTCAAAGAGAATCTGCGGGAAGGCTTCGGTGATCTCCCTCAGTACCCGGTAAAGACCGAGAATATAGCGGTGCTGCGTCTCCATCTGCAGATGGGCAGGCAGTCCGGCGGAAAAGCTTTCCGTCATGTTGCGATTCATATCCCACTTGACATAGGAGATATTGGCGGAGGAAAAGACGCCGGTAAGAACACGGATCAGATAATCCTGTACTTCTTTTCTGGAAAGATCCAGGATCAGCTGGTTTCTGCCTTCTGTCCGGCTGCGGCCGGGTGCATGCAGACACCAATCCGGATGGGAACGGTAGAGATCACTGTCCGGAGAGATCATCTCCGGTTCCACCCAAAGACCGATTTTCATGCCGAGCTCATTGACCTTTTTGGCGATGCCGCTAAGCCCGTGCGGAAGCTTTTCAGGATTGACATACCAGTCGCCAAGGGAACGCTTATCATCGTTTCGAACCCCGAACCATCCGTCATCCAGCACCAGCAGTT
>JAFOIR010000027.1 GCA_017420625.1 Bacillota bacterium | reverse complement strand
ACAGACTGATGAAACAGCGATATTTAATCATCAACGCGGATGATTTTGGCATCAGCCGGAGTACCAATGAAGCCATTCTCCAGCTGTTCCAGGCCGAAAGGATCAGCTCTGCCGGCATTCTAGCTCCCGCTCCTCATGCGGATGATGCCTGTCGTCTTGCCAAAGATCATTCCCTCCCCGTGGGTGTCCATTGGACGCTTCATTCGGACTGGCCGGGAGAAAACGCGTGGAACCCTTGTGCGAAGCGTGAAAAAATCTCCTCGCTGCTTCAGAAAGACAGATTGACATGGGATAAAGCAAAAGTTTCTAAAGCAAAAAGCTCGGAGGTGACTGCCGAACTGGAAGCTCAATACCAGTATTTGATCTCCCATGGATGCCGGATCGATCACGCGGACAGCCATGGAGGGACATTATACGGAACCAATGGACGTCTGTTCTTCATCAATGCGTTCAGGCTCTGCCAAAAGTATAATCTGCCGTTCCGTTTCGCCAAAAAAGAAAGCTTTTTAGTAAGGCAATTCGGAAATCATCCCGGTCTGTCTTTACAGTTGGCACAAAAAGCCATCGTAGGATGTTCCAGGATATACCGTGTCTCTTTACTGGACGATTTCTATTCAGAGCCTCATGCTGTTTCCAGAATTCAAGGCTTAGCTGACCTCAAAGCTTACTATGAAAAACAGCTGGGAACCCTGACAGGAGATATCGCAGAGGTGTTCCTGCATCCTTCTTGTCCGGATGATGCATTGCTGCAGCGAACAAATGAATGGCAAAAACGCATATGGGAATATGAATATCTGAAAAGCGGCGATCTCATAAAGGCTGCCGGAGAGCAGGGATTCACTGTCGTTTCTTGGAAAGAAGCCTTTGAAGACTCCTGAATGATCCCGCAGCAAAGATAGGGTGATAACGAATGAAACAAAAAACGATAACCATCCGGCATCAGGTTCCGAAAGCAAAAGAAGGAAAATATTACAGCATCCCCTTTGAGGTTCCCGAGGGTGTTGAAAGCATGCGCATAAGGTACACTTACCCCAAAGACCAGAAGGCGATCGTTGACCTGGGTCTCATGGATAACCAGGGGCGGTTCATCGGATGGTCGGGCAGCGCCAGAAATGAAATCACCGTAGGACCTTATGATGCCACACCCGGCTACTGGATGACCAAGGCAGAAAAGGGAAGCTGGCAGATCCTGGTAGGCGCTTATCACATTCCGGCAGATCCTCTTCCCGTCACCTATGAAATCACTTATTTAATGCCAGACGCACGGTGGCTGGCCGGCGATCTGCATGTCCATTCCACCGCTTCAGACGGAAAGCTCTCCCCCTATGAACTGGGCATGCTGGCCAGAAAAAGAGGCCTGGATTTTTTAGCCATTGCTGACCACAACAATTTCTGCGAGAATTTTGCCCTGCCAAAAATCCCCGGACTGACGTTGATCCCGGCAGTCGAGTGGACCCATTATAAGGGTCATATGAACTTCTTCGGGATCAAAGCTCCCTTCGATCAGTCCTTTGTAGCGAATGATATCGATGAGATGCGCACTCTCATCCGGCAAGCGAAGAACAAGGGTGCACTCATCTCCGTCAATCATCCCAAATGTCCTCGCTGCCCCTATCTGTGGGAGGATGATACCATCTTTGACCTGGTAGAGATCTGGAATGGCCCGATGCGAAAAGCCAACACGGATGCCATTCTTTGGTGGCATCAGATGCTGCTTTCCGGAAGAAAGATGCCTATCGTGGGAGGCAGTGATTTTCACCGGACACTGAGTCCTGTCAGGCTTTCCAATCCAACCACGTTTGTATATGCGAAGTCAGCCGGAACAGAGGACATTCTAAGCGCCATTTTATCCGGAAGAAGTTATGTTTCCTTCTCCCCTCATGGGCCAAGACTCAGTATCGAAAAGGTCGACTGCCTGTTTGGTCATACGATCCAGGCAGAAAATGGACGCAAATGGATATTCACAGCCAAAAATATGCAGCCAGGGAAGGAACTTCAGCTGATCACAGACCAGGGTGTGAAATCTTCCTGCAAGGCAAAACTTTCCGAGAAAACGATTCACTTGAGCGTTCAGGAAAACAACTGGACATTCGCCTATCTGAAAGTGATCCTCCCGGTAGGAAAACATCCTTTGGTCTTAGCAATTTCCAATCCCGTATACTTAAACAAATGACAATCGATCATCATGTTGAGTGGGCGATCGCTCACGGCATCAATTACTTTGATGTGGCACCCACCTATGGAGATGCACAGAAACTCCTGGGCAATTCGCTGAAGCCTTACCGGAACCAGGTCTATCTGGCCTGCAAAACCACCGAACGCACCAGAGAAGGTGCAGAGAAGGAAATCGCAGAGTCTATGGAGCTTCTTCATACGGATCATTTCGACGTATACCAGCTGCATGGCCTCTCATCAGTGGAAGATCTCGAATCTGCGTTTGCTCCGGGCGGATGCATGGAATTGTTCACGCAGCTGAAAAAAGACGGCACGATCCGTCAGCTGGGTTTCAGTGCCCATTCGGAAGATGCCGCCCTGAGAGCGCTTGAACTATATGATTACGACACGGTTCTTTTCCCCTTCAACTGGCTCATGAATATGAGCAAAGGAATGGGCAATCGGATCATAAAAGCTGCCAAAGAACGAAACATGGGCGTAATCGGCATGAAAGCTTTTGTCGAGCGCGCCTGGAACAATAAGGAAGAACAGATCAATTCACGCTTCCCGAAATCCTGGTGCAAACCTTTTGATACCGATGATGAAGCCTTTGGTATGGCAATGATGCGCTATGCCCTCCGCTTAGGTGTGGACGTACTGGTGCCGCCAGGAAACTTCGAAAGTTTTTCCTTTGGCGTTGAACATATTGAAGCGTGCCTGGGCGAGCCCTATGGACCGAAAGATGAGGCCATCCTTCAGGAAAAATATCAGATCAACAAAGGCAAAGAGTTCTTCTAAGCCAATTCAGACTTTCAGCCGGACACAGAAATGTGCCCGGCTGATTTCATTGACGGATATTTTCGCTGTACCATCTTGCTCCGGCCAGAGAATCGATGATCATAGCCTGATAAAAGCTGTCTAAAAGATCCGGGAACTCTTTCTTAAGCATGGCCATTGCCTTCCTTTTAGATATCTTCTTTTCTTTGATCATGTCTGCCAGTTCCAGGGATCGGTCTTCTATATCCTTCGTCAGAAAGATGATCGGATCCTTTTTGTGCCAGAAGAAATCATTGACCGTTTCCATCACAGCATCTGTCTCTGTTTCAGACAATTTATTCTGCCGCTTTTCTTCCGGCAGATTCCATGGCCAGATCTCGCGGTCTTCTTTTTCAAGCCAAAACATCTCATAGGGATCAGCCAGAAAATAGCTGACCATCATTTCGCCCGGTATCCTGACGGTTTTCTCTCCGTAATACACATCGGCAGCCGACTTGCTGCTGATTCTACTGCCGGTGATCTGCCATTCTTCCTTCCACATTTTTCCCGTTTTCTCCATCAACTCTTACTATTCTTTTACTCACCGATCCGCAGAATCTTCGTCGCGGTGTTTTCCTGGAAGCGCACGTCGTGTTCCACCAGGAGCATGGTGGGCTTGTAGTCCAGGATGAGTTTTTCGATCTGCATTCTTGAAAAGACATCGATATAGTTCAAAGGCTCATCCCAGATATAAAGGTGCGCTCTGGTGAGAAGACTGGCCGCCACCAGGACCTTTTTCTTCTGCCCTTCCGAAAAATCCCGAATGTCTTTGGTAAACTGTTCCCGTTCAAAATCCATCAGCCGGAGGAGCGAAAGAAAAAGGCTTTCGTCAATGCCCTGGTTTTTTGCGAAGCTTCGCAAAGAACCGTCAAGCCACGAAGTATCCTGACTGACATAGGATATGATCAGACCCGATCCCACCGAAAGATTTCCGCTGATCTTCAAGCCCTGATGCTCCCGGGTAAGCGGATCCACACCGGCTCGCTCAAGCACCGCGGAGATAATGCTGGATTTCCCGCAGCCGTTCGCTCCTGAAAGCACGAGCCGATCGCCGCGCCGGATCTCAAAGCGAAGTCCCTCGAAGAGAGGCTCCTTTCCCTCGTAGGAAAGAGACAGATCATAGGCGCTTACCAGCACGTCCTTATGATACCTTAGAGGATCGATCTTCAGGCTCGAAACCTGTTCGATATCCTGCAGCAATCCTTCCTTCTCCTCGATCTCCCGGTCTATCCGCTTTTCAAATGCTTTGACGCGGGCCTGCATCTTCTTGGTTTTTGCCCCGATATAGGCACGGGTATCCATCATTCGGTCGTGTTCCTTGAGAGGATCGAAGCCGATCTTTGTATTCTCATTTTTCGCTGCCCACCGGCCGCTGCGGTCAGCGGCGGTTTTCAGTTTGCGGATCTCTTTGAGATGCTTTTCATTCTCCGCCTGAGCAAAAGCATCACTTTTCTCTTTATTTTCCCACCAGGAGGAAAAATTACCTGCCTGCACTTCGATCGTAGCCCGGTTCAGCACCAGCACATGATTGATCACCGCATCCAGCAGATCCCGGTCGTGGGAGACCAGGATAAATCCCTTCTTCCGGGAAAGAAATGCCTTCACACTTTCCCTGGCGGCAATGTCCAGATGATTGGTCGGTTCATCGATGAGCAGCTCTTCCCCTTCCGCAGCGAAGAGCACCGCCAGCATCACCCGGGTACGTTCTCCGTGGCTGAGTGTGCCGAAAGGCCGGTAAAGGCACTCCGGCTGCATCCCGATCTCTGAAAGCTGCACCAGCACCTGCCAGAGTTCTACCTGAGGCTTCCACCGCTCCATCAGTGTTTCCGCGGTAAGTGCCAGATCATCTTCCTGTACGTCATAGGGAAAATAGTCAAACCGGGCAGAAGAACTGATGCTGCCCTGATAGTGGTATCTGCCCATCAGCAGGTTCAGAAGAGTCGTTTTTCCCTTGCCGTTTCTTCCGATCAGTCCCAGTTTCCAATCAGTATCAATATTAAAGTTTATATGTTCAAACACCGGATCGCTGCTGCCTTCATAGGTGAAGCTAAGATCCGTTACCTGTATCTGCGCCATCTGTTCTCCTTATCCCGGCACAAAAAAATCTGCCCCTCACCGAAGCAGATTATCATTTCATAGTTTCAGAAAGGCAGCATGCCAAAAGAATTCCGAAATGAAATCGATAATCCGATTCGGCATGCATGAACAGACCTTATTCAGGCCGTTTCGTATTTCCACTGCATTTGCCAAATCTGAATTATCTGTTTTTCATTCCCTTACACCTTTCCTTTGTTGATATGCCGATTATACCACAACATAGACATTCAAATCAAGCAGAGGTCCGATCACATTACTTACGCGATAACCCATTGAAGCCTTCCATATCGTTTCCTTTCTAAAATAGATTTTCCCCGGCAACTATGGTACAATGGTAAAAATGAATGCAGTTCTTTCCCTTATTATATACGAATTATTCACGAATGGACAGGAGGTATTTATGATCCAGACTACTATTTCTTCTGT
>JAFOIR010000244.1 GCA_017420625.1 Bacillota bacterium | reverse complement strand
TTCCCGTAGGGCAGTGCGCCGAGATTGTTGTCAGGCTGGGATTCACCGAACCAGATTCCTACGGTCGGATCCAGCTTAGAAGTATCCGTAAAGACACCACCATCGACATACTGGTCCAGACTGTTGGTTTTGTTCGTATGCGGCCTTGCAGCAGCAGATGTGTCGATCTTGCCGTTTTCGTCCGTAACGATGACATGCCATTCGCCCTCTTCGCCGTTCTCATCGATCTGTACGATCATGAACGGGATGTTGGGCTTATAGTGTCCGTCGATATCCAGTTTCAGCATGGAAAGATCTCCACGAATCAGCTGCTCTTTCAGCAGGTTGCTTCCGGTGGTGAGATCCACGATCTTTCCGTTTTCCGTGATGCTGAAATCTACTCTCCATTCCCCGTTCAGGAGATACCCCTCAGAGGCTTTTGTCTCCACTGCATAATAGGAGCCATATGGCAGAAAATCTTCAGCAGTTTCACAGATGCCGTTTGCATTGGTGGTCAGCGTTACGATCAGGTCGCCTTTGGAATAATTCTTACCATCGACCAGGATATCCGCATCGCAGTTACTGTAGATTGAGATCTCAGCGCCGGATACCGGACTTCCTGTTTCTTTATCTACCTTTTTGAAACGCACTCCGCCATAAATGGCTTCTTCCGGCACACCGATCCCATCGGCATAAGCTTTGATCAGACCCTGTGTTTCCGTAGTCCATCTGAGGATCCCGTCGTTGCCGTTCTGAGTAATGGTGGCATACAGAACATCGGTGGACATACGGTATCCTTCCGGAGCTTTTACTTCCGTGATCTTGATGCTTCCGAGGGGAAGCAGATACGCGTCGCCCCACTTGTAGAGATCCGGTCCGCTGACTTTGTATTCCGGCAGATATCTGATGATACCGCTGGCATCCGACTTGAGGACCCAGGATGCCTTTGGTGTTCCGGACCATTCGGTATTGTCGTAGTAATCCAGACGGTACTGGGCACCCTCAAAGGAGCCGTTTCCCTGTGGAACAAACCTGTCCGTGTCAACATCCCACTTGCGGATCTGCAGCGTTGCCGGATCCTTCATGGGAACGTTTGTAAACGAGGCGCTCTTTTCGTCTCCTGCTTCGAGAGTAACTGTCTTTGTCTCAGTGCTTCGGATATATCCCTTACCAACTTTGGTTTCAGAAACGGTGTATGTGCCCGGTTCCAGTTCCAGTGTTCCGGTCTTTCCGGATGCATCTGCAACAAGAGTACCGGCAACATCGCCGCTGCTGTCTTTGACCTGAAAAGTAGTTCCTTCAAAGGAATACATTTTGTTTCCGCTGGTATACAGAGTATTGGAAGACTTCTTGGTGATGGTCAGCGTTCCGTTTGCCGGACCCTGGAAGGAGCCGATCAACAGAGGCTGATGATCACCGTATCCGTCGGAATAGACCCAAGAATACTGATACTCCGGCAGGTTCGCGTCAGGATCCGGGTGCGCATCTGCAAAGGCAAGACCTTTGGAGACCATCAGGTCGATGGCATTCTTTGTGGAAGCAGGCAGTCCAGTAGAGAAGCCGCTGCCAAACATGAAGTCCAGGGCGTGAGCTCCGTCTTCTGCGTGAACGGTGCCATAGGAGCCGACTCTTCCGTCATTGGTGCAGACCCAGGCAGCAAGAAAAGTGATCGTGTAAGCTTCCAGCTGATTGTCTACACCGATAGAATCATCTCCCATGCGGAACTTGTTTTCGTTATAGCGTCTCCAGTCATATTCAGACTGACCGTGGTATGTGATCCAGGCCAGGGCTCTCTGTGCTCTCTGGGAACAGCACCCGGAGCCATAATCCAGGTAACTTCTTGCGGCATATTCAGCGATTCTGGCGACTTTATAGTGCGTACCGCTTACCATGTGCTTTGTCGTGCTGCCGCAGGTGGCAGAAACGAAGTGACCTTCTCCGAGATCTTCGACTTCAAAGAAGTAGACGCCGGTATGTCCGTTTACGATAGCCGAACTCGAGTAATCGCTGTAACAGTTACCGAGGCTGACGTAGATCGCATCGGGAGGAGTCCAGACACCACCTCTTGCTTTCAGCGTAGCTTTCCTGCCGCCAACAGGGAAGAACCCTGCCGCAGCCGTATAGTCTCCGTTTACCTGAACACCGGTATCTCCTTCAAGGATGATACAGAGAACAGCTACACCGTTCTGTTCTGTAACATCAAAAGAGTACTGGCTGTAATATTGTATCTTCGCATATACAGGCTGTATTGTTTCGATGGTGAACACATCTCCGGTCAGCGCATCGAAAGCAAGCCTTGTGTTTCCGTCAGGATCATATGCCAGTTCTTCCAACCTGACAGGGCCAACAATGTAGTAATGACCGTCGCCAGGCGCCGGATTTCCGTATATCGCAGCAACGATCTCACCGTTTCTGCGGATCGTGATATTGTCTCTGACATCCTGAAGAACAACTGTGAAAGTGCAAGGCTCCGGAACAGGATCTTTTTCCGGTTCTTCCTCAATCTCTTCCTGAGTCTCTTCCTCAAGTACCTCTTCAACACCTTCTTCCGGTTCTTCTGCCTGCTCCTCAGACTCAGGATCCTCCTCTAGGTCTTCTTCAGCAGAGACTTCGTCTTCAAATGGATCAGTTGTTTCGGGAATGTCTGTTACTGCCGGCTCTTCTTCCGAATCCGTCTCATCTTCAATTGTTTTTTCAGAAGCAGTGTCTACCGTAGGCTTTTCAGAGTTTTCTTCCGGGGCAGTCACAGCTTCGTCCTCGGGAACAGTTTCCGAAGTGTCTTCCTGAACGGTTTCTTCTTCGGCTGGTTCTTCGGGAGATTCTTCTGCAGGCCCTTCAGCCGGAAGTTCTTCCTGCACTGTCACATCGTTCTCCACAACTGCTTCCTCAGTGACCTCTGTTTCGGCCTCGGTCTCATCTGCAAAAGCAACTGTGGGCAGACAGGAAAACACAAGAAGAAACACCAGTGTGAGTGAAATGATCTTCTTAAAAATGCTCATGTATCATGTCCTTTCGTAAAAATGGGCAACAAAAAAAGGCCCGACGATGTCGAGCCTAAAAAATTCTGCGTTGATTATGCGGTCGCTCCGCAGCCACTGCACCGGAAGATATGCTCTTCCCATGCAGGTTGATCGATTACTGTTTCGTCGTAAGCCTCCTGGATCACGACAGTCTCATAATATCCCTGGTCAAGGAATTCCTCAATCGAGTAATGTCCGGCATGAATAAGACTCATATCATTTGCTTCGATCGCAGCCTGATAAGTTGCGTCTTCATGCGCGTAAGCGTCAGCCTGACTTGAGAACTCCATGTGGCAGACATCGCAGTAAAAGTGCTGGATCGTAACAGGAACGCTGACCCAGCGTTCTTCTGTAACCGCATCATGGTGCTCAACATGAGTCACCGCATCATGATAAGCCACGATCTCGTCTACCCATGTGTGTTCATGGACGGGCGGAGCAGGAGTCTCTTCATGCGGTTCTTCCTGAACCGGATCGACCTGAATCGGATCCTGCTCATATCCCGGAACGATCACAGGCCGTTTCTTCTCTTCAATCGTATCCTTGACATCAGAAGATTCATCTGTCTCTGTTTGTGTACTGACCGGAACAACAACGGGTGGTGTTTCAGTTTGTATCGCCGCTTCAGCCGGTTGAATCTCTTCGTTCACCGAGCTGCTGCCTTCATCAATTACACCAGCCGGAGCAATAACAATATCCGGTTGATCCGGAATAATGCCATCCTTTTCTTTCATTCCTGCAGTAAACAAAACAAGGAGAACGACGATCAGCAGGCTTATAAACAGTTTTTTCTTTTTCATTCAACACATCTCCTTTTTTCTGCATTGTTGAACTCATTTTCAAAAAACGCAAGTATGCGATTTGCCATGAGATATTTATTTATCAGGAAAGATATTGAATCACTTGTGAGATATCTGTTTCAGCAGGTAATTACTGCTGGTAAGAAAGGTTAGGGTGTGGGAAAGGAAAACAAACTATCTGCTGCTCTCTTTGGCTCTCAGATGCCTCTGGTAATAAGCCAGCGCTTTGCAGACATATTCTTCCATGCTCTCGAAGGGAAGGGTCTTTGGCAGATACTGCCGGATCTTTTCGCCGCTGAAGACAAACTTCTCCTTCTGGGACGGTTTGATCTCCTGCATAACCGCCATAACGGTCTGAGGAGTAAGGTTTCCGTCATCCTGCAGTTTCCTCATACGGATCGCCTGGTCGTGAGTCGGTGTACCTTGTGTGTACTCAATCTGTTCCACGACGTCCTTCTGCGACTCCTTATCCAGGTATGATAGTTCCACAGCCGGTCGCATTTTGATTCGGCCTTCATCCACCATGTCGCGAAGTTCAGGAACGAGCTCTGTGAGACGAATATAGCGTTGAATCTGCGACTCGCTTTCGCCAGTTTCCTTTGCAAGTTGGGTTCTCGAATAATTTAGTTCCACTGGAACTAGATTTTTTGATGGCCTTCCTGCTTGGCGTTTCATCGCATCCATTCTCATCTTGTACGCAAAAGCTTTTTCGGAAGGGAGTATGTTGGATCTCTGGAAATTGGACTCCACCATCATGATCGTGGCTTCGTCACGGTCCATGTCTACGACTTCGCATCGCAGTGTGTCCATCCCCGCCAACTGGCAGGCACGTTTCCTTCTGTGACCTGAGATCAGTTCGTATCTTCCGTCTTCTTTCTTCCGCACCATTGCCGGCGTGATAACGCCGCGCTCCTTGATGCTTTCGATGAGATTCTGCATATCTTCATCGTCACGAACCATAAAAGGATGATCAGGGAAGTCATCGATCTCTGAAATAGGGATGTCACGGATCTTGGAAAGTCTGTCTTCCTCCCGTTCTTCTTCTGTCTTGAAGATGTCATCGTAAGACTTCAGATCGATGCCGAACTTTTTCTCTGGCATCCCGGATCACCTCCTTTGAAAAGTCTTTGTATGCTTCCGCCACGGGGCTGGAAGGAGCGTACTTCAGAATACTCATACCTTCAGCGCTTGCTTCAGCTGCTTTAACCCCCATAGGTATAGAGGCGTTAAATATACGTAAATGACTGCCAAAGGTATCTCTGATAGCTGAGGCGGTCTCTTTTGCCATATTTGTTCTGCCGTCCACCAGTGTAAGCAGGACTCCTTCTACCTTCAGATCCGGATTCAGTCTTCGCTGGACCCTATTGATCGTCTGCAGAAGGTCTGTCATCCCTTTTGCAGGCAGGTACTGTGCCTGTACCGGGATTATTACACTGTCTGAAGCAGTCAGTGCATTCAGAGTGATCATCCCCAGCGACGGCAGGCAATCGATTATGACATAGTCATATCTGTTTTTTACTTTATCTATATATGTTTTAAGGGTGGATTCTCTGCACATCACATTAATGAGGTTCATATCCATTGAAGCGAGTTCCAGATTGGAAGGTAATAGGTCTACGCCTTCCCCGGTTTTAAGGATCCCTTCAAACGGATATAACTCATTATCCTGAATCACATTGGCCAGCTTGGAAGCAAGGGTGATCTCAAGCTCGTCCTGGTTCTTATAACCAAAGGAAACGCTGAGATCACCCTGTGGGTCTGCATCGATTGCAAGGACCCGTTTTCCTTCCTGAGCCAATGCTGCGCTCAGATTGATCGCAGTAGTAGTCTTACCGACTCCACCCTTAGAATTTGCAATGCATATCACTTTGCATTCTGACATTTCTAAATGTCTCTCTTTCTAAGTGGTGTGGTTTGCAGTATTTATCCTCCTCGCCCCTGCAGCCGGGAAGTCACTGAGTTGCGGACAGCTTATCCGCATCACGGGAATCTCACCCCTCCGAGGATCTCTCCGAGCCGTTTCCGGGAGTACCATTATCATCC
>JAFOIR010000243.1 GCA_017420625.1 Bacillota bacterium | reverse complement strand
TCCTCTGCAGCTCGGATGACTTCATCCATCATCTCACGGGTATTTTTCTCGGTGCAGCACCAGAGGATCCGGTTCTCACCAAGCGGCAGGCCGCCAAGGATTCCCTTTTCATCGAGTTTCTGCAAAAGCGCCTGACTGCACTTTCCTTCTGTCACGAATTCATGGAAGAATTCACCTTCAAAAGCCAGAGTAAATCCTGCTTTTTTAAGTCCTTCAGCCAGATAATGCGCTTTGCTCATGCAGCTAAGTGCCACTTCTCTCATGCCTTCCGGACCCATTGCAGACAGATAAACAGCAGCCGTCAGTGCACAGAGCGCTTCGTTGGAACAAATATTGCTGGATGCTTTCTCACGTTTGATATGCTGTTCTCTGGCCTGAAGGGTCAGAACATAGGCTCTGCGTCCTTCGGAATCAGTCGTCTCGCCGACGATTCGTCCGGGAAGCTTGCGCATCAGTGCCTGCGTTGAAGCCATAAAGCCAAGATAGGGACCGCCGAAACCGATCGGCATGCCCAGAGGCTGTCCCTCACCGACGGCCAGATCGGCTCCGACTTCAGCCGGTGTCTTCAGAAGACCCAGACTGATCGGGTTGCAGTTCATAATATATTTGGCATTCACACTGTGAGCGATCTCACCGATCTTCTCTGCCTCTTCCAGCAGGCCGTAATAGTTCGGCTGCTGAATAATAACACAGGCAGTTTCCGGACCGACCATCTGTTTCAGTGTTTCGGTATCCGTTCTTCCATCCTTTTCCGGGATCACCTGGATATCCGTGTCACGTCCAAAAGCATAAGTCATAACCACTTTTCTGACTTCCGGTGAAACGGTCTCGGAAATCAGTACTCGGGTTTTCTTTCGCTCAACAGAAAGCTCTGCAGCTTCTGCCGTTGCAGTTGCTCCGTCATAAACAGATGCATTGGATACATCCAGTCCTGTCAGCGCACAGATCATGGACTGATATTCAAAGATCGACTGCAGAATGCCCTGGCTGATTTCAGCCTGATAGGGTGTATACGCCGTTAAAAATGTCTCTTTGGAGACGACTCTTTTCACGATTGCCGGGATATAGTGATCATAGCTGCCTGCGCCGCGGAAAATTGAATGGTAAACACGGTTCTTTGCGGCGAGCGCACGGATGGTCTCATCGGTTTCCATCTCGGAAAGACCTTCTTCCAGAGGAAGAGGTTTTTTCAGATATACCGATGCCGGAATGACGCTGAAAAGATCGTCAAAGCTGGTATAACCGGAAGCTTCCAGAAGAGCCTGCTGCTCTTCCTTGGTTCCGGGGACAAAAGTTCCCATGCTGTTCCCTCTTTTCGGATTATTCTTCCTCTTCAAGCAGTTTCTCGTAAGCGGCACAGTCCAGAAGTTCGACGGTATCGGTTACATTTTCTACCTTGATCAGCCATGCGCCGTAGGGATCCTCATTGATCTTCTCGGGTGCATCAAGCAGTTCTTCGTTAATTTCAGCTACAGAACCGGTAACAGGTGAATAGACATCCGATGCTGCTTTGACGGATTCAACATCTGCAAAAGATTCACCGGCTTCTACCTCGTCACCGACCTCAGGCAGATTGACAAAAACAAGATCAGAAAGCTCTTCCTGTGCAAAATCGGTCAGACCGACATAGAAAAATCCATCTTCTTCCTTGACCCACTCGTGACTCTTGGTGTACTTCAGTTCTTCAGGAATGTTCATAATTTTATCCTCCTTGGGGAAATTATTTGCGTTTATAGAATGGAAGCGCGATCACTTCCACAGGTACCTTGCGTCCACGCACGTCAACTTCCAGCGCGGTTCCGATCTCAGCATACTCTTTCGGCAGGATAGCCATTGCGACCGGCTGGTTCAGATACGGGCAGAATGTTCCGGAAGTGGTATGCCCGATTTCTTTTCCATCCAGCAAGACAGTCTGATGCTCCCTTAAGATGCCGCGGCCGGTGACTTTCAGTCCGACTCGTTTGACCGTCGGTTTGCCTCTCTGCACGAGTGCTGCTTTACCGATGAAGTCTTCTTTCTTCATCTTGACAAAAATACCGAGTCCGGTTTCTCTCGGGGAGATCTCATCATTCATCTCATGGCCGTAAAGCGGCATGGAAGCTTCCAGACGCAGTGTATCTCTAGCACCCAGTCCGCAGGGGATCAATCCCTCTTCCTTGCCGGCATCCAGAAGCAGATTCCACATCTTTGGGGCATCCGCAGGACTCAGATAGATCTCGAACCCATCCTCACCGGTATAACCGGTACGTGAGATGATGCAGTTCATCCCGTCTACTGTGCGGTCAAACAAAGCCGTGTAATATCCCGTGGGAATATCTTCCTCCGCTGCCAGTTTTTTGAGGATCTCCTCCGCTTTCGGGCCCTGCAGTGCGATCTGGGCATAATCATCGGATGCATCCGTCAGTTCACTGCCTGGAAGCAGATGCTCTTTCATCCAGGCATAATCCTTGTCCTTGTTTGCAGCGTTGACAACGATAAAATAGTCATCCTCAGCCTTTTTGTAGACGATCAGATCATCCACGCAGCCGCCGTTTTCATTGCACATGGGGCTGTAACGGGCTGCACCGACTGGCATGTCGGTATAATCATTTGTCAGAAGATGGTTGAGATTCTCTTTGGCACTTTGTCCTTTGAGAAGCAGCTCACCCATATGGGATACGTCGAAGATGCCGCATTTTTCTCTGACAGCCATATGCTCAGCGATGACGCCGCTGTACTGAACAGGCAGCAGCCAACCGGCAAAGGGAACGATTTTCCCGCCTAAGCGGACATGCTCCTCATAAAGCGGTGTTTTTCTTTCCATACTGTACACTCCTTATAGTATGTGCCTCCTGAGAGGTTTTGGCTCGTTCGAATAAAATGAAACGGAGCACAGAGCATAGAATTTTGAGTATCAAAATACTATGTCCCTGCGCTCCGTATGTTTACCTGAGAGAATTACCCCATTGGTATCTGCTTTGCAGATTCTCCGGAGGCTCGTCCAGACCCGGTCCCTTTTACCTGAGAGTTTTGCCCCTTCGGTTCCGTCAGATCGTGCTTTGGACGGCATCTCCCTGGTCCTTCATTCGAACGGCACTACTATAGAATAATCTACCACTGTGCCCCGTTCATGTCAAGAAGCTTTCATCCCAAAAGCAGGTGTCCCGGGTGCTGCTTTTCTCAGCACAATTACCTTAGAAGCGATTCTCCAGTTCTGCCTGGATCGCCTGGGTAGTAGCTGCTGCCTGAATGCCGCCGGCACTGGTTTCCTCATCGATACAAGGATCTTCTTCGATCTTCGGCTGCGGTTTCGGGCTCTTGTCGATCGGCGTGTAATCCCCGATTCCAAGTGCTTCACCGGCTACACCGAGATTGGCGACGATATTCGTCAGATCAGACGGCATATAGATCTTGGTTGCACGGCCATCGGAAACCTTTCCAAGGGCTTCGATTCCTTTCAGTTTCAGGACCGATTCATCGATATTGGCAGCTTTCAGGGCTTTCAAGCCATCAGCTTCTGCCTGATAGACCAGCTCAATAGAACGGGCACGGCCTTGTGCCAGGGCGATCTGGGCATCTCTCTCAGCTTCTGCTGCGAGAATCTTTGCTCTCTTATCACCTTCTGCACGGGAAACAACCGCTTCCTGATGTGCCTGTGCTTCCAGAACGGTCTGACGACGCTCACGCTCTGCTCTCATCTGCTTGGTCATGACTTCCTCGATCTCCTTCGGTGGCTGAATATTCTTCAGCTCCACACGGGTGACCTTGATGCCCCAGGCATCGGTCGCTTCATCCAGGATGACCTGCAGTGTCTGGTTGATTTTGTCACGGGAAGTAAGCAGCTGGTCCAGTTCCATCTCACCTACGTTGTTACGAAGGGTCGTGGTCGCCAGGTTCTGAAGACCAGCAATGGGACTTTCCACACCGTAGGTATACAGACGCGGATCAAATACTCGGCAATATACAACGCTGTCGAGCTGCAGCACGATGTTATCTTTGGTGATAACCGGCTGGGGCGGGAAGTCCAGCACCTGCTCTTTCAGGGATACACGGCTGGCAACTCTCTCGAAGAAAGGTACTTTCAGGTGAAGACCTGCATACCAGACCGTCTTGAACTTACCGAGGTTCTCAATAACATATGCCTGTGCCTGCGGAACCACCCGGACATTTGCCAGGATGACCCACACGATCAGAGCAAAAAGAACAAACAGAAAAATCACTGTGCCAATTCCATCCATTGGTATATCCTCCTTTAACAGAACTTATTGTATTTTTGTTCTGTTTCCTTTCAATGATGCCATTATATCATGAAATTCTGAAAAACACAGGGGTTTTCTCAAGTGGGAAGAAAAAATGTTTATTCGGCAATCCGCCCGGTTTCAGTCTATTCCGGCCCACTCCACAAGCCGCCAATGCCTCCCACTCCTGGCCGATTCTGGCGCCTGGCTCCGCGCAGGATCGCCCTTTTTCCACATTTGCTCTCCTCTCCGAACGTCGGCTTGTTTTTTCCACCGGTGCGTGGATGCATCCTCGCAACATTCGCCTTTCTCCACTGGTGTCTGGATTACTCCGTGCATGGGTTGAAAAATAGCAATGGTGTTCGGAAATTCGAAAGAGACTCCGCCCACTGGTGGATATTCTTTTATCTTGCGTGGAGGTGAGAGCGTTTGTTGAGAAAGCTAAATTTTGCGTGGAGTGTTCAAATGGATAGTGCTGTGATCGATATGACAGCCAGGACAATTCCGATGATTTTGGCGGTATCGAACTTCTCTTTGAAAATAAAGTACGAATATAGGCTGGCCAGAACCAATACCCCACCACATTCGACAGTATAAAGAATGACTGTGTTGACAAGGGGCAGACACAGAACCAGCACATTGACCGCCAGGGCGGCGGACAGAAGACTTAAAACAAGCCAGATCATGGATTTACGGTCGAAATGAAAGACTTTAGCTTTGCCAGTGGAATGCAGTGGCTCTGCCTGGTCAGGCTGATCCGAACCATTCTTTTTCTTTCCGAATAGGCCAATGGCAGCCGGTATGCACATAAGCAGAAATGTCAGCATGACCATTTCGCGACTTTCAGCTGGTGCTATAACAGCCTGAACCTTCAGCAAGGTGCAATAAATACCGTTCGAAAGAAAAAGCAGACCACAGAAGATATAATACCAGATACCGCTGCCCTTAAGATCAATGCCTTTAAGATTCATCAGGACAAATGCGATCAGCATGAGGGGAACAGCCAGGTACTTATACCAGGTGAGCGGCTCATGCAAAATCAGGGTGGAATAAACCATCGGAACGAGAATGCCGCCGAAAAGAAGGACCATGTTCATAAAGGCATAGGATCCGCGACTGGAAGCTTTGATCAGCGAAGTGTTGTAGGTAAAGAGCATCAGCGCATTCAGAAGTCCAAGCAGCAATGTCGGTGTAGACAAATGAAACCGGAATCCGTTGAAAATGAAAGTAACCAGAGCAATGAAGAATGCCTCCAGAAAACAGAAAACCTGGCTGGCACGATCCGGTCCATCCGGATAGGCGTCCGAAAACTGTTTGCAGAACAAAGTCTGAAAACTGTACAACAGGATCATGATAAAAATGAGAATACCGGACATAGCTGCCCTCCTCAAACAAATCTTTGGCTCATACTACTTCATCTGATGGAGGTTTGTCAATCCAATCTCTGCAAGAAATGGAGTGGGTATCCTTTCAATCGAGATGCAGATAACAACGTAATGTACGACAGATCTCGTTCTTGGTCAAGGGATGCTTCTGTGTTTCGGATGTGATGATCAGTTCTTGTCCAGGATAGATGCCACGGGAAGCATAATTGCTGATTTTTTGAACAGCGGCCTTAGCATATTCTTCCTTATCCATCATTCCAAAATGTTCATAGTACTTTACGTAAAGTGTTTTAGGGTCCAGGATGGTAAAATCGCAGAGAATCGAGCCCCATCCTTTTCCGATCCTCTCTTCATATCGGAATGGAATCCCAAGTCTGATCAATTCCTCTGCAATCATCAGTTCCGATTTGGACCTGACAAATAGAGTATCGCTGACCCGATAGATCAACTGCTCCGGGTGATAGTTGGTATTTCCTTCATAAGATTCTTTTTCCCACTCAATAATAGCTTTCTGATTCTCTGATAGATAGGGCATCAGAAGTTCTAACAAACCTTCATTCTTCAGTAGTTTTTCTTCTTGTGTGATATAGACTTCCGGAATACCTCGATAGGCTTTGTCAAATACTTGTAAAAATCGAGAAGTGGCTTTGTATTCACGTTCCATATCAGACAGTTTGGCTCTGTATAGAGTAGCTACCGCATAAGTGACAGCTTCCTCTTCCTGCGTCTTTGAAAGATATCGTCGGAAATGCGTTCCCTTTTCGTCTTCTCCTGACAAAGCCCACCTGGTGTTGCCTCGGTCTTTCTGTACATGCAGATCCTCGGCTGGCAAACGAATCAGTTTTTCCTGCAGATCCTTCATCTGATCAGCAAGTTTCTCTCGTCTTTCGTACATTTCATTGTACAAATCCATGGTTTCGTTCCCTCCTTTTGGTTTCAGGGAATAATACCCCTTTACTATTATTATCGTGTTTTTTTCTAAGCTTTTTGAATTTATTTTTTAGTCGCCAAAAGGGGTTGACAAATGAGCATTTTCTGTTCCATCTGATTCGATGCGGTTTAACATTGGATCATATCCTTTTTCTGCAGTTATTCCTGAAAAAACTGTTTTCAGACTCCACGCAAGATCGAGCTTTCTCAACAAACGCTCTCTCCTCCACGCAAGATAAAAGGATATCCACCAATGGGCGGAGTCTCTGTCGACTTTCCGAACGTCATTGCTATTTTTCAACCCATGCACGGAGTAATCCAGACACCAGTGGAGAAAGGCGAATGGTGCGAGGATGCATCCACGCATTGGTGGAAAAATCAACCTGACGTTCGGAGCGGAGAGCAAATGTGGAAAAAGAGTGATCCTGCGAGGAGCCGGCGGCCGGAATGAGTCGGAATGGCTGGGATTAGCGACCTGTGGGGTCGGCGGAATGGCTGGGATCGGCGGAATGTGGGACGGAGTTCCGGCAATAAAATAGCCGCTCATCGCTGAGCGGCTTTCGCGTTGATAACATGATTTACAGAAGAGCGATTCCCCGTCCGGCGGCCTCTTCCATGACCTCTTCCGGCCAATAGCTGGACTGGACTTCACCGATATGAGCCTTACGAAGAAACAGCATGCAGATACGTGACTGACCGATACCTCCACCCATCGTATAGGGCAGCGAACCAGCCAGCAGTTTCTTGTGAAACTCCTGCTTCTCATACCCGGTAATGCCTCTCTCGGCCATCTGACTCACCAGAGTCTCCTCATCCACTCGAACACCCATGGAGGAAAGTTCCAGGGCTTGTCCAAGGATCGGATAATACACCAGCAGGTCACCATTTAAGGACCAGTCATCATAGTCGGGTGCACGACCGTCATGCGGCTTTCCGGAACGCAGTTTTCCGCCGATCCCTTTAAGGAAAATTGCCCCGCATTCCTTGCAGGCAAGGGTTTCTCTTTCTTTCGGAGAAAGATCCGGATACTCGTCTTCCAGTTCCTGAGCGGTAACGAAAGTCAGTTTCTCCGGCAGCAGTTTCTCGATCCAGTTATAATCATCCCGGATATAATTCTCCGTATGCTGCATGGCACGATAGACACATTTGACGCCATCCTTCAGCGTCTGATCGTTGCGGTTCTCTTTCCCGATGATTTTTTCCCAGTCCCACTGATCCACATAGACAGAATGGATAGGATCAACATCTTCATCTCGACGGATAGCGGTCATATCAGTATAAAGACCTTCTCCCTGCTTGAATCCGTACCGGCCAAGCGCATAGCGTTTCCACTTAGCCAGAGAGTGAACGATCTCAAACGTTCCGTCTTGTCCTTTGATGTCAAAATCGACCGGGCGTTCAACACCGTTCAAAGTATCGTTCAGACCGGATGATCGGCTGACAAAGACCGGCGCTGAGACACGCCGTAAATTAAGCTGGATCGCCAGATCCCGTTCAAAGAAATCCTTGATCTTCTTGATGGCGACCTGTGTCTGAATGATATTGAGTCTTGGCTGATACCCTTCCGGAAATGCTTTCATACTTACCTCACGAGCGCTAAAATTAGACTTCGCGGCACGCCGCGCTTTAGCAATGTAGTGCATTATACCGCAAAAGTACCCTAGAGGTCAACTGCTTCAAAGAGAGTTTGTGCTTTTCGAGCGCCAAGAAATGTAAGAAGGCTGAATATCAACAGTCCAATCAGGAAAAAGATGAACTGAGGTCCGACTGCTGTCCACCCGTCCAGGAAAGAAAGCGCAGGAATATGCGGCAGTACTTCCAGTATGATTTCCAGGACCGCCATCGGAATCACTGCTTTCAGGAAGGAGATTCCGACCTTGTAAGCTGTCCTGAAAAATGAGGTAAGAAAGATAACGTTAAAGGCTCCATACATCAGAAGTCCCGCCCCATACAAAGCTAAGCTGGCATCGAACCCGACTACGTTTCCGGAAGGGTTGATCCTGTGAGAAAGAAGAGCAAACGGAATACCAATGATCAGGCTGATGCCTTCGATCAGGACTATAAACCATGTGCATGCAGTAACATAGTCTTTCTTTTTGACCGGCAGCAGCATGGTAAAATAGACATCCCGCATTTCCCGG